>JALGWA010000428.1 GCA_025774425.1 bacterium | reverse complement strand
CGGTCGCAAGACCGTGATGGACAGGGACTTCGACTAGAGGCCCGCAGACAGGGGACAGGCGCCCGGCCCGGGCGAGTGTCTGTCCCCCTCCTGTTCGCATGCCTTCCCTCGGCCGTGTGGCCGGGACGATTTGATGTGGTCTCGATGCCGCCTTTGTGTTATCTTGCCGGGGTGTTTGAATCATGGACTTGGCCCCGGAGCCCGCGGCGGGGTCCCGGTGGCGGATTATTTCCGGGTTGAGCATGCACCGTATCGAGAAGCATCCCATCCTTGAGGCGGGCGGCGAGCCGACGGTCCGCTTCTATTTCAACGGCAGGGAATACATGGCGAGGGAAGGCGAGGTGATCTCGTCGGCCCTGTTCGCCTACGGCATCAAGATCTTCGGACACCACCCCAAGGACGGCAGTCCGCAGGGCATCTTCTGCGCCAACGGGCAGTGCTCCCAGTGCATGGTCATAGCCGACGGAGTTCCCGTCAAGGGCTGCATGGAGCCCGTGGTCGAGGGGATGAGGGTCGTTGCATGTGACGGCGTGCCGGAACTCCCCGCCGCCGACGATCCGCCGGCGGGTTTCGAGCCCATCGAGACGGTGGAGACGGATGTCCTCATCGTCGGGGGCGGCCCGGCCGGCGTCATGGCCGCCCTGGAACTCGCTCCCCACGGCATCGATGTGGTCATCGTCGATGACAAGCACAGGCTGGGCGGCAAGCTCGTTCTCCAGACCCATTCCTTCTTCGGCACGGTGGCGGACTGCTACGCGGGCACGCGCGGCATCGACATAGCGACCAGGCTCGCCGACGAGGTGGGCAAGTACGCCAATGTCAGGGTCATGCTGAACACGACGGCCGTGGCGTGCTATCACGACAGGAAGATCGGCGTCGTCTCCGGCCGGAGGTACGCGCTCATAAGCCCCAAGAGGCTCCTCGTCGCCGCCGGCGCACGCGAGAAGGCGTTGCCGTTTCCCGGCTGCGACCTGCCCGGGGTTTACGGCGCGGGCGCCTTCCAGACGCTCGTGAACCGCGATCTCGTCCGGCCCGCCGAGAGACTCTTCATCGTCGGCGGCGGCAATGTGGGGCTCATAGCCGCGTACCACGCCCTCCAGGCCGGCATAGGCGTCGTGGGACTCGTCGAGGCGCTGCCCGAGGTCGGGGGCTACAAGGTGCACCAGGACAAGATCAAGCGGCTCGGGGTCCCGGTCTGGACCTCTCACACCGTCAAGTGCGCGAATGGGTCCGAGGGAGTCGAGTCGGTGACCGTCGTCGAGGTGGACGAGCGTTTCCGGGAGAAGCCCGGCACCGAGCGGACCTACGAAGCCGACACGCTGCTGGTCGCCGTGGGCCTGAACCCGGTGGACGAGCTCTACTCCCAGGCGAAGCGCTTCGGCATGGACGCTTACTCCGCCGGTGACGCGCTGGAGATCGCCGAGGCGTCGGCCGCGATCTTCTCCGGCAGGATGGCCGGGCGGCGGATCGCCCAGTCGCTCGGCAGGGACGCGGTCGTGCCGGCCGAATGGCGGGACCGGCTGGATGTGCTCAAGAGCAAGCCCGGGAAGAAGCATCCCCTGAGTATAGGCGTCCGGGAGTCCGGGCTCTTCCCCGTCATACGGTGCGTGCAGGAGATTCCATGCGATCCCTGCATTCATGTCTGCCCGAAAGACATGATCAAGATGAGAGGCGACCCCGTCTCGGGGATTCCGGAGGTCGTCAAGGACGAGTGCACGGGCTGCATGCTCTGCGTGTCGGTGTGCCCCGGCCTCGCCATAAGCCTGGTCGATTTGAGGGAGGACGGGCCGGACGGCCTCGTGACCGTCCCGTTCGAGATGCTCGACGATGCCGTGGGCTGCGGCGACGAGGTGAGCGCCGTCGGCATGGACGGCGAGTTCGTGACGACGGCCAAGGTGGAGAAGGTGACGAAGAGGAAGGCCTACGACAGGACCACGCTGGTCACGCTGCGCGTGCCCAGGGAGGCCGCGGTCAAGGTGGCCGGCTTCAGGCTCGCCCGGCCGGAACCGGGCGGCGCGGCTCGCGCGGAAGGCGCCGGGAACATCGACGACGAGGTCATAATCTGCAGATGTGAGCGGGTGGAGGCGGGGCGGATCCGGGAGCTGATCCGCGCGGGCGTGCGCGATCTCAACCAGCTCAAGGTGCTGAGATGCGGCATGGGCGCATGCGGCGGCAAGACGTGCCAGAGCCTGATCCTCAGGCTCTTCGAGGAGGAGG
>JALGWA010000427.1 GCA_025774425.1 bacterium | reverse complement strand
AAATTGTGTTGAACATGTAGACACGCTTCTGATAATAAGCAGATAAGCCCATGGTTCGAAAAGGAGAAGATGCTGTGAGACCAATTCGACCGGTGTGTATGTTCGGCCTGCTGGCGGCGGTCTTGGTCGTCTTAGGCTGCGCGCGCAAGCCGCCGGAGCCGAGCCTGGAGAAGCTGTACGAGCGCCGAGGCGAACCGATCGCGGGCGTTGACCTGTCCGCCCTCGAGGGCCGGAAAATAGTGATAGACCCCGGGCACGGCGGCGTCTTCTCCGGAGCCACGGGCGTCGGCGGCCTCAGGGAATCCGACGTCAACCTGGGCGTGGCCCTCTACCTGTGGGGACTATTGGACGAAGCGGGAGCCGAGGTGACGCTGACGAGGAGCACCGACAAGGATTTCGTGGACGGAGATTCGCTCCGGTTGAGAGACGACCTCGAGGCGCGCGTCGAGATCGTCAGGCAGGTCGACCCCGACCTGTTCATATCGCTTCATCACAACGCCGAACCCGGCGGCGACTCGACCTTCAACGAGATTCAGATATACCACAAGCTGGACGACGGCGGGCCGTCGCTCGACGTGGCGCGTCTCATGGCCGGGCACCTGCTGCTCAACCTCGGCGAGCCCGATTGCAGAGTGCTCCCGGGGAACTTCTACGTATTGAGGAACAGTCCCTCTCCCGCAATCCTCTGCGAGCCGTCCTACATAAGCAACCCGGTCGTCGAGAACAAGCTCAAGCTGGCGGAGAAGCAGCGCCTCGAAGCCGAGTCGTACTTCCTCGGCCTCGTCGACTACTTCTCGCGGGGCGTGCCGCGCGTCACGGCGCTGCTGCCGGCCGATGAGACGGATGAGAGCAGGCCGCCGATCGAGGCCGTCTTCGCCTCCGGTGCAGCCGTCGACGCTTCGACGGTGAGAATCGCTCTGGACGGCGAGGACCTCGAGGTATCGAGCCCCGAGCCCGGCGCGTTCCTGGCCTTTCCCGGCCGGCATCTTGCAGGCGGCTGGCACGTCGCAAGCGCTTCGGCCAGAAGCATAGGCGGCAACGCTTCGCGCGCGGCTCACACCCGTTTCCGCGTGATGACGACGCCGGCGGTGGTCAACCTCACGCGGAAACCGAGGAAGGCGAACCCGCCGTGCCCGCAGAAAATCTGCGCGGCGGTCCTGGACGCGAACGGCAACCCGGTCGCGGACTCGACGCTCGTCGAGTTCATCTGGGACGGCGGTAAGGCGGAGAGGGCGACGACGGGCGGCATCGCGTCCGTCTACGTCGGAAGAGACCTCGATTTCGACAGGACTTACATCGCCGCGGTATGCGGGGGAGTCCCCGGCGATCTCAAGCTGGGCGGCAAGACCGGTCCCGGTGCGATCTCGGGTTTCGTGACCGGCGAAGACGGGAGGCCGCTCGCCGGCGCGGTCGTCGTCGAGCCCGCCTCGCGCGTGTCGGCCGTGACGGACACGGACGGCTTCTTCGTGATCAAGGCGGCCGGTGAGGTCACTTCCCTGGAGATCACGAGAAAGGGTTATCGCAAGAACTACTTCTTCATACAGAGGGACGAGGCGCCCGTCGTGCGGCTCGAGCGCATGTACGCCTCCCTGCCCGCGGCGACGACCGTCACCGTCGACCCCGCCGGAGGCGGCGAGCCGGGTTGGAACGGACCGGGCGGGACCAGGGCTTCGGACCTCAACCTCGCGGTTGCATCGAAGCTCGCCCATCTCCTCGCGGGCGCGGGCATGAACGTCCGTCTCACGCGGCGCGACGACGTCGCGATGACCCCCGAGGACAGGGTGCGGGTGAGCGAGGCCGCGGGATCGGACCTGTTCGTTTCCATAGCGCATGTGCTCGGAGCGGAGACCTCCGCTCGGATCGGGCACTACCACAACAGCAAGCGCGGGATCGCGCGACCGCCGCCTATGTGGTGCAGCAGACGAGCTGCCCGGCGGTCAGGGTTGTCTACGCCGCCCCGGCTGCACCTGCAGGCGGCGACGGCTTCGCCGGGACGCGCGCCGTGTGGAAGAGAGCCTACGCCCTGTTCCTCGCATTGCTCGCCTTCCGGGGTGTCCGAGACGAGGACACTTTCTCGATCGAAGTCAACGTGACCGAAGGAGGGCGGCCGGCGGGCGGCGCCCTCGTCGTCGTCGACGGCATGTTGGAGTTGATGGCGGATGCGGCGGGGCGGCTCCGGCTGGATCTCCTCGAGAGGACGGACCACACGGTTCAAGCCTACTCCGCGACCGGCCGTTCTGCGCCGAGGGTCTTCAACGCGGAGAGCGCCCCACTCGAGCTGGTGCTCGAGTAGGTCGCCTAGAGCGACCGTTTCAAGTACTCGAGGGCGTACTCGGCATAATGCTCGGCCGAGGCGAGTATGAACCTCAACTCTTCGTCGCTGAGATCCCGCTTGTACCTTGCGGGAACCCCGAGATAGAGGCACCGCGGCGGTACGACATCCCCCTGCTTCACCACCGAGCCCGCGCCGACTATGGCGTCGGGCCCGATCACGGCCCCGTCGAGCACGACGCTTCCCATGCCGATCAGGCACCTGTCCTCGATGGTACAGCCGTGGAGGACGCAGGCGTGACCTATCGTTATGTCGTCACCCATGACGAGCGGGTTGGCGTCGACGTGAAGCACGGTGTTGTCCTGGATGTTGGTCCGCCGGCCGATCTCGATGAAGTTGACGTCCCCCCGTGCCGAGACATGGGGCCACACGCTCGAATGGTCGCCGATGCGTATCCTTCCGACGAGATAGGCCGTGGGCGCCACGTACACGCCCTTCCCCAAGGCGGGTTTCTCGAGAAGGTTCTTCTTCCAGTCCAAGTGTCCCTGCCTAGAACGCCGACCTGCCGAACTCACCCGGGTCCATTTCCTCCAGGTACCGGCGGAGCGCCTCGGCCCTCTCGTCCTCGGACAGGTCATCGGGCACGGGCTGAGGCTGGAGGAGATCCTCGGCGGCGAATATGGGGGACTGCGTGCGCAGGGCTATCGCGATGGAATCGCTCGGCCTCGCGTCTATCCCGATGATCTCGCCGGCCTTCTCAATGAAGATCTTGGCGTAGAAGGTGCTGTCCTTGAGCTCCACTATGTTGATTCTGGCAACCGACCCGTCGAGGCCCTCGATGATGGTCTTGATCAGGTCATGGGTCAGCGGCCGCTGGAATTTCCTGCCGGCGAGTTCCATGGCGATCGCCCTCGCCTCGGCGCGACCGATCCATATGGGCAGCAGCCGGTCCCCCTCCGCCTCCTGCAGCATCACCACGGGCGTATCCGTCCTCTCGTCGAGAGCAAGCCGCCAGACTTTCATCTCGACTGCCTTCGGAACCTTGGCGCTCAACTCTCCTCCGATTCGAACTCGGGGTGCTCCTCGGATCCCATGTTGTCGAGCATCCACTTCGCGTCGTCGGTGAGGTCGCTCTCCGGATACTCCTCGAGGAATTCCTTGAACACCTTCTCCGCCTCGGCATTGTTCCGCAGGTCTTCGGCGTAGGTGAAACCGATCATGAACTTGGCTTCGTAGGCTCTCTCGTTGTCGGGATACTCCTGCAGGAACTGCTCGTAATAGCGGATCTTCTCCCTCGGATTGCCCGCCTCGCTGGCCAGCTTGAACAGATCCTCCGGCGAACGCGTCCCGAGGTCGGTCACGTAGACGACGTTGTACTTGTTCTTGAGGTCGGCGACAAGCGCCCCCTGCGCGTCCTGGCGCTTCTCCACCCTCAACCCCGAAACGATCTCCGACTTCACTTCATCGAGGGGAGCCACGTAGTCGGTGCCTCGCTCGTCCAGGCGGATTATGTGGTAACCCTTGGCCGTCTTGACCGGCCCGCGGATCTCGCCCGGCTGCATGTCGAAACACGCCTCGGTGAACTCCGGCGCCCGACCGATGCCCTGCACGGGCTGACGGGGCAGGATCGGTTGGGCGATGCGGCCTCCCTCCGCCCTGCTCAGCGGGTCCATGGAGCAGGTCCTCGCGAGGTCGGCGAAATCGGCGCCCGCGTCGAGCTCCCGCTTGATGCGCTCGGCCTCATCTTCGTCCGCCACGAGGATATGGCTCGCCCTGGCGTATTCGTCGTACTTGAAATCGCTCTGGTGGCTGTCGTAGTACTCGGCGATCTCGTCGTCGGTCGGTT
>JALGWA010000426.1 GCA_025774425.1 bacterium | reverse complement strand
CAGGCTCAGGGAAAAGAGGCATCGCAGCCGCCTCAAGCGCGAACGCGCCCGCTGGCGCGAGGCGGACCAGTGACGGACGCCCGTCGGGCCGACGATGCCGGCCCGCCGCGCCGTCTTACAATGGGCCCTGCGAAGGCGGCTTGTTTCCGGAGGCCGGGTCGGCTAGCATGAACGGCCGGTCTCGAGGCCCTCAGGCGGGTCGGCCTCCGCTGTCGGACCGGGCCGGTGGGAAGAACGAGGTGACGAATGAAGAGATTTGCAAGATACGCGGCCGCGGCCGCCGCGGCCGTCATGGTCGCCGGTTGCGGCCCCAAGCCGGGCCCCGCACCCGAGGCGCCTCCGGAGGCGGCTCCGACGGTCGAGGACCGGCTGGATGCGGCCCGGGCCTACATGGACGAGGGCCGGGTCGGCGATGCGGCCAGGCTCTATGAAGAGGTGCTCGCGGAGAATGCCGGAAGCTTCGAAGCCAATCTCAACCTGGGTCTCGCCCTCATCACCATGGAGGACGGGAAGCATGCGAACGAGCGCGACTACACCGAGGCCAGGAAACACCTGGAGACGGCCAAGGCCCTGCGGAGCACCGACGCACGGCCCTATTTCCAGCTCGGGATGCTCGACTTCGCGGCGGGGGATTACCGCGGGGCGATCGAGAACCTCGAGGTCGCCGTGGACCTCGACCCGGCGAACGAGCGATCGCATGAGACGCTCGCCCTGGCGCTCCTCGAGCACGGGAGCGCCGAGCGCGCCAGAACGGAACTCATGAGGACCGTCGCCATCAACCCCGACAACGCCGCCGCCAATCTCGAGCTGGGCAAGATATACGAGAGGGAGGGCCGCTATGAGACCGCCCGGGTGCATCTCGAGCGGGCGCTCGGCGCCGCCCCAAACCTCGACGAGGCGACCTATGCGCTGGAGCGCGTCTATTACAACCTCGGACTTCACGACAGGGCCGAGGAGGCCTGCAAGCGTTTCCTCGAGTACTACCCCGAGGATCTCCAGAGCCTCGAGACGCTCGGGAACATTTACAGGAGCGGGGGACGCACGGCCGAGATGATCGAAACCTACACCAGGCTGACGCGGATAAGGCCCGACAACACCACTTACTGGGGTCCGCTCATCCAGCACTACATGGACGTCGAAGATTACAAGGCGGCCGAGAAGACGCTGGAGGCCGCGCTGGAGGAGAACCCATATTACGCCTACGGCAACATAAGGTACGGCCAGGTGCTCCTCCATTACGGCGATGAGGCCTATGACGCGGGGGACAAGATGGAGGCCCTGCAGTATTACGGCGGGGCCAAGCTCCATTTCGAGAAGGCCAAGATAGACGACCGCTTCCTGGAGACGGCCTTCCGGCTCATCGACCAGGCCAACGCCCGCATACACAAGGCGTCCACGCGGTAGCGCCGTGTGCGCCGCCGACGGCCGAGCCGCACGTCACCTATCCCGGTCGGGCCCGGCGGGGCTTGCACTTGGAGCGGCGGTGTTCTATAATCGCGCAACCGGTGCTCCCAGGAGGGCGTTTTCCAGCGAGGTATGATGGCGATGCGACCCGGCCGCGGCTTGCTGCTGCTTTCGCTCTGCGTGTTCGCGCTGCTGTCCCCGTGCGGCGTCGCTCACGCCGATGGTTTCCTGTCGCAGTTCAAGGACTCTCTCGACCACAACTTCGACTTGAGCACGTGGCTTTCCAAGGCGTACGGCTTCATGCCCGTCGTCGGCATCATCACCGAGCCGGCGATCGGTCCCGGGGTGGATGCCGGGCTCATATTCCTGAACCAGGACAAGTCCGAGGTCGGGAAGATGGTGGCCGGCCCTCCCGACGTCGCCGGTGTCGTGGGCCTGTACACGGCGAACGACTCCTGGGGGCTCGGAGGCGGCTACCAGGGCTACTGGCGACGTGACAGCATACGCTATCGCGGCGGGGTGGGGTATTTCTCGGTCAATCTCAAGTATTACCCGCGCCGGCCGCCCGGGCTCTCCGAAAGCGGAGTGGGATTCAACATCGACGGTGGGGGAACCATGCACGACTTGTCCTTCAGGGTTCCCGGCACGCGCCTGTTTCTGGGGATGATATACGTCTATGCCAAGACCGCCGTCGAGCTCGACACGCCTCTCGAGGTCGTGGAAGCCTGGGAGATCGACACGAGCATCGTCGGCCTCGGGGCGACGGCCGTCTACGATAATCGGGACAATGTCTTTACGCCCGACAACGGCGTCAGGACGGGACTCTAC
>JALGWA010000425.1 GCA_025774425.1 bacterium | reverse complement strand
AGATCGAACCCGAGTCCGTGCCGATCTCCACTTCATAGGCGTCTCCGCCGTATATGACTATGTCCACTTCGCCGCTCGACGTCGTAACGGCTATGTCGCCCTCGCCGCCGTCGATGCCCAGCATGACGTCGCCGCTCGCCGTGTTTATGTCGGCGCCGCCGGTGTGATGCAGGAGATCGACGTCGCCGCTGCCCGTGCCCGCGCTCAAGGCGCCCACCGACCTGTCGATCCTGATGTCGCCGCTGCCCGTGCTCAGGACGACGTCCCCGGTCACCTTGCGCACTCTCACGTCGCCGCTCCCCGTGCCGATCCTCGCCTTGCCGCCCAGGCCGCCAACGGATATGTCGCCGCTGCCCGCGCTCAGCTGGACGTCGTAGCGCGCGGCGTCGATGGCCATGTCGCCGCTCCCCGTGCACACGTTGAGGCCGGAGGCGGCCACGCCCGTCTCGACATCGCCGCTTCCCGTGTTTATCGTGAGCATGCCTTCGCGGTCGGCGACCTCGACGTCGCCGCTCCCCGTGTTGATCTCCAACCCGAGGGCGGCGGGCAGACCGACCTCGATGTCGATGCTCACCCGGCCCTTGGTCACTCCGCTGACGCCCATGGACTTGTCCTTCTTGCGCTTGACGACGAGCTTGTCGCCGTGTCGCTCGAAGAGCATCTCGGCCTCGTCGAGGAGGTCCTCGGCGTATTTCTTCTCCACGGCCCTCACGGTCTTCTCGATGGTGAACTCGGCCTGCCGGGTCTCGGCGGTCTTTATCACGACGTCCTCGGAGCCGAGGTTGAACTCGACGGCCTCGATGCCGGCCAGGTCCACGGTCTCGACTTCCACCCTGGTGGCCTTGTACTTGAAGTTGCCGTTCACGACGCAGCCCGACACCAGCACCAACGCCAGGACCGCCGGCGACGCCGCCTTCTTCATTCCATTCTTCACAGGTCTCCTACCTCCCTCTTTACGGCCTTCTTGAGCTCCCGCCTTCCCCTGTGGATCAGTACTTTGACCGTCCCCATGGGAATCGAGAGAATATCGCTTATTTCCCTGTATGCGTAGCCGTCCCTGTACCGGAGCGCGAGGACGGTCGCGTAGCGGGGGTCGAGAGCGGCCATGCAGCGCTCGACGACGGCCGAGTCGATGCGCGCCGAGAGCGCCGCCTCCGCCGCGCCGGCCGGCGTGCCCAGGTCCTCGACCGACATCTCGTCGGTCTCGTAGGAGAAGATCCTCGCCTCCCGGCCGCGGCGCCTCAGGAAGTCCCTGGCGCCGTTGGCGGCGATGCGCATGATCCAGGCCCGGAAAGACGCCGAGAAGTCGAACCGGTGCAGGTTGGTGAGCGCCTTCACGAAGGTCTCCTGCACGAGGTCGCGCGCGTCTTCGGTGTTCCTGACCATTCCGAGCAGCATGGCGTAAACCCTTCCCTCGTAGCGCATGACCAGCGTCTCCTGCGACGCCCTGTCACCACTGCGCGCCCCTTCAATGAGAATCCTCTCCTCCGAAGCCATCACGTCCGGGATTCTGTTGTTCCGTGCTTGCATAGGCACCTACGACCGGGGTTGCGGATATGTTTCAGGAAAACCGCGGCGCCGGGCGCTGGGTCCCGGCGACGGACACACCTGCAACCGCATCCATACCGTGAACCGCGCCGACACCGGCGCGGCCCTGTCGCCCGGAAACCGCACCCGCCGGGAGCCACACCTTAGCGACGGCCGGCATGCGCGCAATCGCGCTGACCACACCAACCGCATTGACGCCGGCGCGGCCGCCCGCTAGACTCGGCTCGATGGCGTCCCTCATCTCTACCATCTACAGGAAGACCTTCTGGAATACGTACGACCACTTGGGGAGGCTCATTCTCCTGAACCTCCTGTGGGCGGCGTTCTTCCCGGTGCCGACATATCTCGCCTTCCGGCTGCTCCCCCTCGGCGGACACCTCAGGACGGGCGCGACCCTGCTCGTGGGGATATTGACGCACTCGTTCGCCACTACAGGGGTTGCCGCCGCCACGGCCGACATTGTATCCTACCGCAAGTTCGCCCTCAAGAAGTTCTTCTCGGACGGCTTGCGGCTCTACGCGCCGGCGCTCGCAGTCTCGGCTCTTTCGGCGCTCGCGCTGTACCTCTGCTACGTGAGCATCACCTTCTACCTCGCGCTCGAGGGACCGGCCGGGGTCGCCGGCTTCTTCCTCGCCGGCGTGCAGGTGTGGATCGCGCTGTTCGTCCTCGCCATGCATGTCTATCT
>JALGWA010000424.1 GCA_025774425.1 bacterium | reverse complement strand
CGGCACGCCGTCCATACCCAAGGAATACGCGTATGCCGGCGCGCCCGGCGGGTGGGTCTCCATCATGTATCTCGGCCGCACCGATCTCGCCCTGTTCCACGACAGGGTGGAAGTGGACCTGTCGCGGGTCAACGAGGTCTGGATCGATCTCATGGCGGACATCGACTGGGCGTGCGACACCGAGCGAATGAACCTCAGCGTGCACAAGGTGACGCGGCCCGTGGACATCGTCTCCCGCGTGTACGAGGCCGACTGGGAGGAGTGGAGGGTCTTCACGGGCGGCATAGACGTCAAGGACACCGGGAGGCTCTACGTGAGATTCAACCGCGCCTTCACCATGATAGACACCTTCTTCGTGGCGAACACCTGGTACTTCGACGCCGACGACGAGGACCTCGACGAGCACGGCTACCCGAGGCTCAAGACCGAGTCGTTCGGCGGCGGGCGTCTTCCCGTATGGGTCAATCAACCCGACTTCAACCTTTACATCTACGGCGTGCAGGGCTCCGCCGCGGCCGCCCACGTGAGCCATGCCGACTGCGAGTATTCCTACCCTGACGGCTCCTCGTGCCGCATGGTCTCGTATGACTTCACCGACGAACCGCTGCAGATGATAAGATTCGATTTCCACATCGACTAGGCATGCGCAGGGCCCGCCGCCTCCGGAAAAATCATCTTGATCCGCGGCCGTTCCTGACCTAAACCTCATCCTATGAGACGTGCTTGGGCTGTTCTTGCGGTTTGTGTGCTTTTTTTGACTCTTGCGGCGGCGCTGCGCCCGTCCGCTCACGCCACCGGGACGGGCGGCCCGGAGCCCGGCGGCGGGCTGGGCCTCAGGGCCGGCCCGGGTGTCGAGGAGGTCCGGGCGGCCTGGGTCACGCGCTGGGCCTTCAAGAGCCCGGGCGACGTCTCGGCCATGTTCGACGACCTCCGCGCCGCCGGCATCAACACCGTCTTCTTCCAGGTGCGCGGAGCGTGCACGGTGCTCTACAGGTCGAGCCTCGAACCCTGGTCGGGCGTGCTCACCGGCGGCATGGGCGGCGACCCCGGCTGGGATCCCCTGGAGGTCGCCGTGGTGGAGGCGCACAAGCGCGGCATGGCGCTTCACGCCTGGGTCAACGTGTTTCCGGCCTGGCCGGTCTCGGACTCGGCCAAGGGACCGCCCGAGACGGAGCCCAGACATGTCATGCTCGCCCATCCCGAGTGGATCGCCTGCAACAAGCGCGGGGAGCCCATGTCGATAGAGAGGTCGAAGTCCCGTTACGCTTACGCCTTCTTGAGTCCCACCGTGCCGGGGGTGCATGCCCATATCAAGCAGGTCGTGAGGGAGATCGTCACCGGCTACGAGATCGACGGCCTCCATCTCGACTACGTCAGATTCCCCGATTCCACGTATTCGTATGACGAGACGAGCAAGTCGGCGTACAGGACGTACTCGCTCTACGCCCCCCAGGGAATGACGTACGCGCTCTGGAGAACCGGCCGGCTCACGGATCTCGTCGCCGGCATAAGGGAGATCGTCGCGGAGGCGAAGCCGCATGTCGTCGTCTCCGCCACCATGCGCCGCGACTACATGGAGGGCAAGGAGCGCTTCTTCCAGGACGGGCTCGACTGGCTGCTCGAGGGCTACGTCGACCTCCTGGTGCCCATGATCTACACGTCCGACATGGGCCTCTTCGAGAAGAGCGTGCGCGAGTACACGCTCATCGCGGGCGAGGAGAGCGTCATAGCGGGAATAGGCGCCTACCTGGATTCCATGGACGAGATCACCTTTGCCGGCCAGGTGCAGGTCGCAAGGTCTTACGGCCTCAAGGGCATAGCCGTCTTCAACAGCGACTACGCCGTCAGGTACGCCGCCCTCCTCAAGGCCGTCAGCCGTTGAGGGGCCGGCTCCCCGGAGCCCGCGGGAATAGTGACTTCTTCGGTCGCCTATGCCGCGCCGCCGCCCGCTTTTCGGTTGATTCGGGCGCCATCCTCGGGTAAAATTGGAGTGTCGACCGGTGCGATGCAGCGATTCCCCGGGACGGTGTCGCGCATGGCCCCAGGCACCGCCAGCCGAAGGGATCCCGCAGAGACCGGCTCCAAGCCCGCAGCAGAGGAGGACATCATGAAGAGGGCTCTGCCGTTTTTCGTCGCCGTGGTCATCTGGGTCGCAACGCCGGCCGTACCGGTTTTCTCGGCCGACGAGTGGGGGGACGCCCCGGAGGGCGCCGTCGCCTATCCTTCGCTCGGG
>JALGWA010000423.1 GCA_025774425.1 bacterium | reverse complement strand
GACATGGTGGTGATCTCGAGCTCCAAGTACAGGCGGGAGGACCTGCCGGTGTTCCAGAGGGTGATCCACCCGTCCATAGATCCCCTCTCGCCCAAGAACATGGATCTCACCAAAGGGGTGATCACCAAGTCGCTCAAGAGATTCAAGATCCCCACCGACAAGCCCATCATCGCCCAGGTCGGCAGATTCGACAAGTGGAAGGGGTGCGAGGCGGCGCTGGAGGTATATCAGCGCGTAAGGAAGGCGGTGGACTGCAGACTTGTCCTCTGCGGTTCCATGGCCACCGACGACCCCGAGGGCCAGACCGTCTACGGGAGCATATTGAGCAAGGCCGGCAGTCTCGTCGACAAGGGCGACGTCATACTGATAACGAGCGAGAACAACATCCTCGTCAATGCGCTCCAGCGGGTCTCTTCGGTGATCCTCCAGATGTCCTCCAGGGAGGGCTTCGGGCTGACGGTCACCGAGGCTCTCTGGAAGGGCAAGCCCGTGGTGGCTTCGAATGTCGGCGGCATACCTCACCAGATCTCCGACGGGGAAACCGGGTATCTCCTGGAGCCGGACGACGTCGACGGTTTCGTCGAGAAGACGCTGGAGATTCTCAAGAACCCCAAGGCCGCGCGGGAACTGGGTCGCGCCGGGAGAGAGTGTGTGCGGTCGAATTTCCTGATCACGAGGTTGCTTTCGGACTATCTCGATCTTCTGAACGACGTGTTGGGCTAGGCTTAAGATGCGCTGAGCCCTAGGCGGGGACTTCGCACTCTTCTTCTTTCTCTTCCTTCTCGCGCTCCGCGAGTTCCCGGCAGGCGACGAGCCAGGCCGGGAGCCTGTCGGCGAAACCGAGTTTCTCGAGATAGGCCCTGTTGAGGCCCTGCTCCTTCTCCGACATCCATTTCCTGCGGAGATGGTGGTCTATGGCGTTGGCGGCGTGGACCGCGACCAGCGGAGTGAAGGCCTCGGTCATGAACTTCTCGGGTTTGTGGTGGAATGCGAGTGCTTCGACGACGGGCTGGCTGAATCCCCACAGGCCCAGCAAGTAGGCGCCGACCTCCGAGTGCGACGCCTTGAACATCGAATGTTCGGCCGCATCCACGGTCATTTCGCCCGACTCGGATCTCGATATGACAATCGAGTAGTCCTCGGCGAGATTGGTCGCAAGTACGAGCTTGCCGGCGTCGTGCAGCATGCCGGCGGTCAGGGAATCACTGATGACCTTGAGGTCGTCGGTCTCCAATTCCGCTATCTTCTTCGCGAAGGCGCTTACGGATATGCTGTGGCTCCACAGGGCGTCCGCCGAGAAGTTGACGGGCCCGTCCTTGAATTCCGAGAACACGTGTACGCCGAGCATCATGCCCCTGATGTTGTCGATGCCGAGGAGGCTTGCCGCCTGCGCAGGGCTCTCGACACGGCGACGCACACCGAAGAAGGCCGAGTTGACGAGTTGCAGGATCTTGGCCGTCATGCCGATGTCCTCGGAGATCAACTTGCCGACACGCTGCAGGGATGAGTCGCGCGACTGGAGCTCATCCATGACCTTGAGATACACGGGCGGCAGGCTCGGGAGCGAGTCGAGCCGCGAGGTCAGCTGTTCGAGCATCTCGTTGTTGAGGAGACCGTTGAGAGCGAGGGCCCGTTGGAGGATCGATCTCAAGGCGATCGCGTCGCTCGGCTTGTTGAGGTACTGGTGCACCGTC
Organism: bacterium; assembly: GCA_025774425.1. Taxonomy (GTDB): domain Bacteria; phylum Arandabacterota; class Arandabacteria; order Arandabacterales; family JALGWA01; genus JALGWA01. Next base: position 549 of record JALGWA010000423.1, on the reverse strand, counting down.
GCGGCCGCCTTCATGCTGGTGTCGTCGCTGACGTCTTCCGAGAGGACCAGCCTTATGGTGCGCGGGTACTGTTTCCAAACGTGTTCGAGAAGCGCGAGGCCGTCCATGCCCTCCAGTTCGACCTCGGTCACGATGGCGTCGAAGGGCCTCTCCGCCATCCTGGCGAGGGCCTCCTCGGGCCGTTCGACGAACTCCATGTCCCAGTCTTGCTTGAGAGGGCTCAGGATCTGCGCGAGTCCATCGAGGACGGCGCGGTCGCTGTCGACGAAGATGATACGTTTCTTCATGATGTTGTCCCGTGTTGTGCTCGTCGTAGTAATGCGCGGCGCCGCTCCCACGCCCCCCTGATGGAGCTATCGGCAGGACCGCCCGCATCTTGACCCCTCTCCCACGGGGCCTGACCCCAATCCGGCGCCATACGGCCCGCACCACAGGGTCGCCCGCCGTCGTCCCCTCGGACGGAGCGGCGCGTTGCCCGTGTGATTGCCCCGGGCAGGCTTACCCGTTGAGAACTCAGCACTTCTGCCGGTTTGGGATGTGGATGAGCAG
>JALGWA010000422.1 GCA_025774425.1 bacterium | reverse complement strand
AGTGACCATTCAGGCGCTGCGGCTGGAGTACTACGAGTTTTTCAGCAAGTTCTTCAGAACGTCCACAGCGGAATACAAGCCTGTCTTCATGGGCAGGTTCGTCGGTACCGGCAACGTGAAAGGTGGTGGGTAGTTTGAAGACGAGTTCACGCATGAGAAAGTACATCGCAGTCTCGTTTGCGGCGGTGATCGTCCTCGTACTGGCGTTCCTCGTGGCATCGGCGGCGAGGGCGCAGTCGGGGCAGCCCGAGCAGTCGGCGCAGGCGGGCGGCGCCAACCTCGGCTGGGCCTTCCTCTCGGCCGCGATAAGCACCGGGTTCGGCTGCCTGGGGGCGGGCATCGCGGTGGCGTACGTAGGCGCCGCAGCCGTCGGGGCCGTGGGAGAGAAGCCCGAAGTGGCGGGCCGCACGCTCGTGTTCGTCGGTCTCGCGGAAGGCATCGCGATCTACGGACTGATCATCGCCATCATGATACTGTCACGAGTGTGACCGGGCGGTTTCGAGGATGTGAGACATGAAGCTGCATGTCATCGGTGACAACCAGGCCGTCCTCGGCTTCAGACTGGTCGGGGTCGCGGGGAGCGTGGCGGTGGAGAGGGAGGACGCCCTGTCCGCGCTCAAGGACGCGATCGCGGACAGGGAGATAGGCGTCGTTCTCGTCACCGAGAAGGTCGCCGCCGCGATCAGGGATGAAGTCGAGGCGAGGCTCTACGGGCTGGGTTTCCCACTGGTCCTCGAGATTCCGGACTCGTCGGGGCCAGCCCCGGGCAGGCTGGACATCGAGGAAGTGGTTCGCAAGGCGATCGGTGTGAGCATATGACGGGAGAGAATGCTGCGGCCCCGGAAAGCGCCATAACGGCGAGGTTGCTGGCGGACGCCGAGGAGCAGGCGAAGAGAATCATCGAGAACGCCGAGAGGAGCGCCGCCGCCGAGGAGCGGAAGACGCACAAGGAAATCGAGGAGATCGAGCGGGACTCGCGCGCCGACCTGGACGCGAGGATCGAGAAGATCCATATGCGTGAGGTATCGACGGCGAAGATCGAGTCGCGCCGGATCCTCCTCGATGCGAGGGAGCAGGCCGTGGCGCGGATGTTCGCCGACATCGAGCAGGGACTGGCGCGCCTAAGGGAGGACCCGGGCACCTACCGCCGGTCTCTTCGCAAGCTGGCCGCCGAGGCGGCCGCGGCGATCGGCGGCGACGAGGTCGTCCTCAAGTTCAGCGAGAGGGACAGGGGACTGGTGGACGACGCCTTCCTGAGAGATCTCGAGGCGTCGCTCGGAGACGCCGGCGCGGGCGTGAAGTTCCGGGTGGAATTCACGGACGACGACGGGGGCGGTGGGTGCACGGCGGCGTCACCGGACGGAAGAGTCGTGTACGACAACACGCTCAGGCGGAGACTGGAGAGAATGCGCCCCGAGATCCGCGCCATGATCGTGGCGGAGTTGGCCGGGGATGAAGGATGAGCGGCGATGGATGAACGCGTAGTAGGGCAGGTGCGAAGGGTCGTAGGGCCCGTGGTCGAAGCGGGCGGAGTCACGGGCGTGGAGATGCTGGAGCTCGTTTACGTCGGGGCGGAGCGTCTGGTCGGCGAAGTCGTTCGCATCGCCGGGGATGCCGCCTGGATCCAGGTGTACGAGGACACGACGGGGCTTCGCGCCGGCTCGCCGGTCTACGGCCGGGGCGAACCCCTGTCGGCCGAGCTCGGGCCCGGGCTCATCGGCGGCATATACGACGGCATCCAGCGTCCTCTGGACGCGTTGAGGGCGACGATGGGCGACTTCGTGGCCAAAGGCGTCCATATCCCGGCGCTCGACCGGGAGAGGAAGTGGGAGTTTACGCCCGCGGCCAGGGCGGGAGGCGCGGTCGAAGGCGGGGCGGTTCTCGGGTCGGTGGGAGAGACCAGTTTGATCGAGCATCGCATACTCGTGCCCCCGGGCGTCGGGGGCGAGGTGACGTTCGTCGCGGCGCCGGGCGAGTACGGCGTCGATGAGACCGTGGCGAGGGTGAGGGTGAATGGCGGCGAGACCGAGATCAAGATGTACCAGAAGTGGCCGGTCAGGGTCGGCAGGCCTTTCAAGACGCGGCTTCCGCATGACACGCCGCTGGTGACCGGCCAGAGGGTGCTCGACACGCTCTTCCCCGTGAGCCGCGGAGGCACGGTGGTCGTGCCCGGCGGCTTCGGGACCGGCAAGACCATGGTGCAGCACGCTCTCGCCAAGTGGTGCGACGCCGATCTCGTGGTC
>JALGWA010000421.1 GCA_025774425.1 bacterium | reverse complement strand
GACGGGGGTGCTGCTCGCGGCTTGTCTCTGCCTGCGGCTGGGCTACAGCCTCAACCGCTGGGAGTTCCAGGCCCAGTGGCTTGCGCCCCGCCGTTTCGCGGGACTTCCCTTGAGGGCCGGGTTCTTCGAGCGCGAAGTGGTGTTCGCCAACCTGGGCGTACTGGCCGTCTCGCTCCTCGCCGGGTACGTGACCTACCGCGCGATGCGGGCCCTGCTCCGCCGGCTCGCCGCGAGGCGGGCCCTTCCGCGACGCGTGCCGGCGTTCCGCACGGTCATGGTGGTCCTTCTCTGCCTCGTCGCGGGAAGCAACCTGTACTCCTATCTCCACCGTGCGAGAAATGCCGCCGACAGGCCCAACGTGATTCTCATATCCCTCGACACGCTTCGGGCCGATCACGTGGGATGCTACGGCTATTCCCGGGATTGCACTCCCAACCTGGACCGCATCGCCCGGGAAGGGGTCGTGTTCGAGTGCGCGTATGCGCAAGCCGCCTCGACCCTTCCTTCCCACAAGTCGCTCTTCACGTCGCTCTACCCTCCCTCGCTTCGATCCAACGGCATGCACGCGCTCGATCCGCGGCGCGTCACCCTGACCGAAATACTGCTGGACCGCGGCTACCGCACGGGGGCCTTCGCCCACGGGCTCGGATGGGTGACGCCGGTCTTCGGCTTCGACCAGGGTTTCGATACCTACGTGATCCCGAGCCGGAAGTTGATTCCCGAGGAATCGACGGCCGAGGCCGTGACGGACCATGCGGTCTCCTGGATCCGGCGGCACAGGAAGAGTCCCTTCTTCGCGTTCCTCCATTACGGCGACATCCACTCCGACTGGGGAAAACTGCCCTACGACGCCCCGGAACCCTACCGATCGAGGTACCTGCGCTCGATCGGCGCCCGGCCCGAGGAGCTCACGACGAAGATGAGCGGGAGCCTTTACCTCGCCGAGGTCAACAGGGGGCGCTTCTGCCCGTCCGAGAAGGAACTCGCCGCCTTGAGGGCACTATATGACGCGGGGGTGAGATACACCGACGAACATCTGGGACGCCTCCTCGCCGCGCTCGAGGACATGGGCCTTGCGGAGAACACCATGATCGTCGTCTTCTCCGACCACGGCGAGCGCTTCGGTGAGCACGGCAAGGTGCTGCACGGCTGGGTGACCTGCGAGGTCGCGCGTGTGCTCTTGTTGATGAAGTTCCCGCATTCGGTGCTCGCCGGCCGCAGAGTGCCCGGCCAGGTCGAGCTCGTCGATGTCGTGCCGACGGTTCTCGAGTTCCTGGGGATCCCTCCCCGTCCCGACATGTGCGGAAGAAGCTTGATGAACGTCATTCGGGAGGGCGGCGGCACCGGCGACGCATACACCGAGGCGGGCCGATGCTGCGCGGTGCGTTCGGGGGGGTGGATGTTCGCGCATGACTTCGACACGCGCGAGACGCAGGTCTACAATATCAAGAACGACCCGCTCGAGACCGTCAACGTCGCCGGCAGGTTTCTCGACCGCGAGAGGGAGCTGGCCAGGAAGCTCGTCAAGTGGCTGGAAGCCGCCGAGGCGGCCAGGCTCGAGGGCATGGAGGGAGAGAGGGTGGCGGTGGACGCGGCGTTGAGGGATCTCCTCGAGTCGCTGGGCTATCTCAATATCGGCGACCAGCCGATCCGGTGATGCATGAGAGCGCGGCCGGGCGACACAGGCACCACAGCGTATCGGTCGCCGGCGGGATGCTGGGCGTGCAGCGAGCTATGACCCGGACGGGACGACCCCACCCTTGCGCGGTCAGGGCCCGGACCACCGCCTGAGCGAGGCCACGGCCCGCTGGTTGGCCGGCGCGGCGAACGGCAGGTCGATGTCATAGCCGGTTTCCCGCCCCAAGGTCTCTTCGATTTTCCGGACGACGGTCAGGCGGAACAGAAGCTGAGGGTCGCGCTCGAGGAACTCCAAGGCCATTTCAAGCCCGGCGCGTGCGTCGACCTCGAGTGCGCGGCACACGGTGTCGCTCCGCTCCTCCGCATCCTCCGCCGCCGAGAAGGCCGCCCGCCCACGCTGGCTGGAGTCACATAACCGAGGCTCCGGAAAAACCGGGGCGGTTCAGGCGGCTTCCATCCGGCGATGCGTTGCCATCCCCATGGATCGTGACCTGGACCGCGAGGATCACACGCCCATTGCGTCGGGCGCGGATAAGAACGCAACGAGACTCGCCAGGGGGATCTTCTCCAGGTCGGGGGCCGCCGGCAGGGCCGAGAGCGGGAAGATG
>JALGWA010000420.1 GCA_025774425.1 bacterium | reverse complement strand
CGACTTCGCGGGACTGGCGACCTCCGCCGGGGGGCTGGGCATACGCGTCGAGGACCCGGCCGGTCTCGACGACGCGATGCGGCAGGCCCTGGATGCGGACAGACCGGCGCTCGTCGAGGTGCTCGTCGACCCTGCGGAGATCATAGAGAGAACGCGCAGGGTCTGACGGTGAAGATCCGGCCGACAGGCGTGTTCGGGGAAAGGACTTGACCCGGCTGCTCGCCGCGTGATAGCGTGCGGGTGAGATTCCAGAGATGTCCGATGAAGGGGGTGAGTGCAAGGTGAAGAAGATCATTGTCGTCGTTTTGGTGGCGATAATCGCCGCCGGCGTCATGCTGGCCTACGCCGAGGAGAAGAAGGAGGCGAAGGCCAAGGTGGATCCCGACACGGAGCTCGCCAAGTCGGTGGAGCGGGGTTTCGCGCTCTTCAACGACAAGAAGCTGGGAACGAACGGCAAGACGTGCAACGATTGCCACAAGTCCGGCGGAGCCCAAGATGTGAAGATGGGCGACATGAGCATCAAGGCGTTTGACGACCTCGCGGCGCAGTATCCCAAGTACTTCATGATGGCCGAGAAGGTCCTGACACTCGACCAGGTGGTCAATTTCTGCGTGACGATGCCCCTCAAGGGGAAGGCGTTGGCATGGGACGACCAGAAGCTGACCGATCTGGTTGCTTACTGTGCGTCCGTCAAACCCGCCAAGCCCGAGAAGACCGAGAAGAAGTAGCTCTTGACGGTCATGCGAGGGGGTCGGGTCTCACTTCGGACCCGGCCCCGGCCCACTGGATTCCAGCTCCGGAGCGGATCGGTATGAACGACTTCCCGCTCGACGTCCATGACGTCGTGATCATCGGCGGCGGCCTCGCGGGGCTGAGGGCGGCGCTTGCAGCCGCGCGGGGCGGCGCTTCGGTCGCCGTTGTGTCCAAGGTTCACCCGCTGCGCTCGCACTCGGTCGCCGCCCAGGGCGGCGTCAACGCCTCGCTGGGAAACGCTCCCGACGGCGGCGACGATTCCTGGGAACTCCATGCTTTCGACACCGTCAAAGGCTCCGACTACCTTGCGGACCAGGACTCGGTCGAGGTGATGACGCGGATGGCCCCGGACATCGTGGTCGAGATGGAGCACATGGGCACCGCTTTTTCGCGCTTCGACGACGGCCGAATAGCCCAACGCCCTTTCGGGGGCGCCGGCTTTCCGAGGACGTGCTATGCCGCCGACCGCACGGGCCGCAACCTCCTGCACACGCTGTACGAGCAGCTCACGGCGGTCGACATCACCTACTACGACGAATACTTCGTCACGTCGCTCGTCGCGAGCGACGGCAGGTGCGTCGGCTGCACGGCGCTGGCGATCGCCGACGGGACGTTTCACGGCTTCTCCGCCAAGGCCGTCCTGCTGGCGACCGGCGGCTACGGCCGCATCTTCGCGCGTTCCACCAATGCGCTGATCAACACGGGCGACGGCGCAGCGCTTGCGTTCCGCGCGGGCGTGCCGCTCGAGGACATGGAGTTCGTCCAGTTCCACCCGACGACGCTCTACGGGACCAACATTCTCATCACGGAAGGCGCGAGGGGCGAAGGGGGCTACCTCTTCAACAACAAGCACGAGCGCTTCATGAAGGACTATGCCCCCAAGGCCATGGAGCTTGCGCCGCGTGACATCGTCGCGAGGGCGATACAGACGGAGATCAACGAGGGCCGCGGCTTCGAGGACGAGTACGTCCATCTCGATCTCACTCATCTGGGCAAGGACCGGATCGCCGAGCGCCTGCCTGGCATCAGGCAGATCGCCCTCGACTTCGCGGGCGTCGACCCCGTCGAGAGTCCTATTCCGGTGCAGCCGGGCCAGCACTACTCGATGGGAGGCGTGGCCTGCGGCAATGACGGCCGGACGGCGCTGCCCGGCCTTTACGCCGCTGGGGAGTGCGCGTGCGTGAGCGTGCACGGTTCCAACCGCCTGGGCGGCAACTCGCTGCTCGAGACCCTGGTTTTCGGCAAGCTCGCCGGCGACGCGATGGCCGAAGCCGCGAGGGGGGCCGATGCTCCGCCTGCGGCGCCGGTCGAGGCGGGATTGAAGAAGGAGCGCGACCGCGTCGAGAGCCTCCTCGCGCGCAGTACGGGCGAGCACGTCTCGGTGCTGAGGGCGGCCCTGAGGAAGACGATGTTCGATCACTTCGGCGTCTTCCGGGGCGGCGACGAGATGGCGAAGGGCCTGGAGGAGCTGCGGGAGCTCAAGGAGCGATGCGGGA
>JALGWA010000013.1 GCA_025774425.1 bacterium | reverse complement strand
GATCGCAAGGACGACGCCTGGAAGCTCATCGAGTACATCGTCTCGAAGAAGGTGCAGACGGATTTCGCCCTGAAGCTCGGCTGGAACCCCGCTAGACAGGACGTGTACGATTCGCCCGAGATAGCCGCCCAGCTGCCGCATCTCGCCGAACTCAAGGAGGTCTTCCGGAACGCCTCGCCGAGGCCCAACCTGCCTTACTACAGCCTGCTGTCGCGGGCCCTGCAGGCCGAACTCAACAAGGCGCTCTCAGGGATGCTGACCGCCGAGGAAGCCCTCAGGAACGCCCAGGCGAGGGGCCTCGAGATAGTCGAGACATACGAGCAGTAGGGGAGCTCATGGGGCTCGGAAACAGGCTGAGCGACAGGCGCACGGCCCACCTGTTCATACTGCCGCTCGTCGTCGTCATGGTCGTCTTCATCGTCGTCCCCGTCGCGGGGACGTTCGTGACGAGCTTCTTCCGCGACATCACCTACCTCGAACCCGCATTCACCTTCCTCGCCAACTACAAGCGCCTGGCCTCCGACGCCGGTTTCTGGCAGTCGATGCGCTTCACATCGCTGTTCGTCGCCGTGTGCATCCCCGTCGAACTCCTGCTGGGGATGGTATTCGCGCTCATCTTGAATGAGAGGCTTCCCGCCAGGGGGGTATTGAGGGCGGCGGTTCTCGTTCCCTGGGCGATCCCGACGATCGTGGCCGCGCGGACCTGGGAGCTGATATACAACTACTCCTACGGGCTCGCCAACTGGGTGCTCGCGCTGCTCCACGCGGCGCCCCAGCCGGTCAACTGGCTGGGGAGTCCGCTGAGCGCCTTCGGCGCCCTCGTCATCGCGGACGTCTGGAAGACGACGCCCTGCTTCTTCAGGATAACGCTCCCGATCCTGAGGCCGGTCATAGCGGTCGCGCTCATATTCAGAACGATAGACACCATCCGCATCCTCGACCTCATCTACGTCGTCACGGACGGCGGGCCGGGCGGCTCGACGACGTCGCTCTCGCTGTACGGCTACAAGTTCTTCAACGAGGGCGACTTCGGTTACGGCTCGACCATCGCCGTCGTCGTCTTCGTGATGGCGTTTCTCCTGTCCATGGCCTATCTGCGCGCCGGCGGCTTCAAGGGGGCGGTCGAGTGAGCGAGCGGGCCCTCAAGCGCGTGCTGCTCGCTCTGGGCATCGTCTTCATGCTGGTCTTCTGTCTCACGCCGTTCATCTACATGATCGTCGTGTCGGTGAGCGAGAAACCGGACTTCCTCTCGGCGGCGGTCGACTTCTCGGCGACCCTCGCCAACTACCGCGACGTCCTGGCCGTGAGATCGCTCCACTTCCTCGACTACTTGCGGAACAGCGTGGCCATCGGCGGCCTCGTGGCGCTGATAACGGGCGGCATCGCCGCCCTGAGCGCATACGCCGTCTCGCGCATCGAGTTCAGGGGCAGGGTGTTCGTGCCGCTGGCCGTACTGGCCTTCTCCATGTTTCCGCAGATAAGCGTCGTCGGATACCTCTACAAGCTGATGCGGGCGGCCGGGCTGATCAACACCTACCCGGCGCTCATACTGCCGTACATAGCGTGGACCGCGCCGCTCGCCTTCTGGATTCTCTTGAGTTACATGACGCGCATACCGCGCGACTTCGACGACGCCGCCTTCGTCGACGGGGCCGACCGCCTCACCATCTTCCGGAAGATAATCCTTCCCGTCGCGCTTCCGGGTCTAATCTCCGCCATGCTCCTCGTCTTCATCGCGGCGTTCAACGAATTCCTGTTCGCCCTCATGTTGACCTCGGACCACAGCGCGCGGACCGTACCCGTGGGCATTGCGCTGTTCGAGGGCCTGCACGGCGAGGTGCCCTGGGGCTACATCATGGCGGCGTCGGGAATCGCCGCCTTCCCCCTGATCGTGATGTCGCTCTATTTCCAGAAATTCGTGATTCAGGACGTGACGCGGGGGGCGCTCAAGGGTTAGATTGAAGCATGGGCGGGAGGCCCATGGAGGTGGTTCCCTCTGAAGTACTTCGGATTCCTGATAGCGAAGGCGCTCGCGCGCGTGCTGCCGCTCTCGGTGCTCTACGTGCTGGCGGACATCGTGGGCGAGATCTGGTATCTTGCGAGCCCGCGGCTCCGCGCAGTGCTCGCGCACAACCTCGCGCTCGTTCCCGGCCTTGCAGGCGGGGACGGAGCAGGGGGGAATGCGCCCGGCCGGGCACGGCCCATCGGCAATCTCGCGAGGAGGATCTCGCGCAACTTCGGGCGCGTCGTGGCGGAGTTCCTCTACTCGCCCCGCATCACGCCCGGGAACGTCGGCGACCTCGTCGACATGGCGAGTTTCGAGGTGCTGCGGAAGTACGCGGAGCCGCCCGGCGCCGTCTTCGCGACTGCTCACCTGGGAAACTGGGAACTCGGCGGGACCGTGCTGGCGATGCTGGGAATCAACCTCGCCGTGATAGTCTACGACGACCCGGACTCGCGCATCGCCCGGCTCTTCAGGGGAATCAGGCGGGGCCGGGGCATGGGGATGCTGCCGGTGGGAACGGCCCCGCGCGACCTCGTATCGGCGGTGAGGGAGGCCTCCCTCGGCGTCGTTGCGGATCGCGACTTCAGCGGCCGCGGCATGGTGACGAGGTTCTTCGGCAAGCGCGTGAGAATGCCCGTCGCCTACGCGGGCCTTGCCGCCGCACGCGGCGTGCCCGTCATCCTGGGCGTATGCGTGAAGACGGAGGACGGCAGATACCGCCTGGTCGCCGGCGAGCCCATGCACGCGAGCAGGAACGACCCGGAGAGCGCGCGCGGAGTGGCGGCGGAGTGCATCCGCAGAATAGAGAAATATGTGGAGGAATACCCTGAGCAGTGGTACCTTTTCGAGAAGGTCGGCGGCGGGGAGGAGCGGGATGAGTGATCGCGCGCCGGCCTTTCCCGATGACATCTACGAGTCCGTCTTCGTCGTGATACCGGCCTACAGGGCCGAGGCCCATGTCGGCGAAGTCGTGCGAGGCGTCCTGGCAGTGAGCCGCGCGATGGACGTCGTCGTGGTGGATGACGGCTCTGCTGATGCGACGGGCGAGAGGGCGAGGGAGGCCGGGGCGACCGTGGTCAGGCATGAAGTCAACAGGGGCAAGTGGGCCGCGCTCGAGACGGGTTTCGGTGAGTTCCTGAAGACGGCTTGCAGGGCGGTCGTCACGCTGGACGCCGACGGGCAGCACTCGCCGGCCGAGATACCCAACCTGGTCGAGGCGTGGATCAGGGAAGGCGCCGACATAGTGATCGGCACGAGGAAACGGGAGGTCGGGAATATGCCTTTCGTCCGGATACTGACGAACTCGATCTCCTCGGGGCTCGTGTCGCTGGTCGCGGGAACCACCATAAGGGATTCCCAGTCCGGCTTCAGGCTGCACTCGCGCAGGGTGATAGAAAACGTCGAGGTCAAGACCGGGGGGTACGAGGCCGAAAGCGAGATACTCGTCAAGGCGGCCCGCATGGGGTACAAGATCGCCGAGGCGCCGATATCGACCATATACGGAGAGGAAACGAGTCACATACATCCTCTCAAGGTGCCGGCGCGCTTTCTCGGCACCATAGGCAAGATGATCGCGTGGAGGTTGGAGGGAAGTGGCAGGAAAGAAAAGGAATGACCTTTACATACTGATCACCAACGACGACGGCGTCAGGGCCGAGGGCCTCCGGAATCTCCGGGCGGCGATGGAGGAGATGGGAAGGGTGATAGTGGTGGCCCCCGAGCAGCAGCAGAGCGCATCGAGCCACGCGCTCACGCTCTCCGACCCCCTCCGGATCAACTGGCTGGACGACTCGACCATAGCCGTGGACGGGACACCCACCGACTGCGTGCTCGTGGCGATGAGAGGGCTGCTCGAGCGCAAGCCGGACCTCCTGGTCTCGGGCATCAATCACGGGCCCAACCTCGGGGACGACGTGACCTACTCCGGGACGGTCGCGGCGGCCTTCGAGGGGACGCTGCTCGGTATCCCGTCGATCGCCATATCCGTGGCGTCGTGGCATGACTGCAAGTTCGAGGCGGCGCGAGAGTTCGCCAAGGTGATAGTGGCGAGGACCCTGGAGGAAGGCCTGGCGCCGACGACCCTGCTCAACGTCAACGTGCCTTCCTGCGCGGTGCGGGGCGTCACCGGGGTGAAGGTCACCAAGCTCGGGAAACGGGTTTACAGGGACGTCCTCGTCAAGAAGAAGGACCCGCGGGGCCGCGACTACTACTGGATAGGAGGCGGTGACCCCGTGTGGGAGTCCGAAGAGGGGACCGATTTCGAGGCCATAGAGCAGAACGCCATATCGGTGACGCCGCTCCACCTCGATCTCACGGACTACGGACAGCTCGAAGCGGTGAAGAAGTGGAAACTGTCATTCTGATGTCCCTGGCCGCCGCGGCCGAGAGGCTCGCGGCGTTTCCCAGGGAGGCCGCGGTCTTCATCACAGCCACGCTTCCCATACTGGAGCTGAGGGGAGCCATACCCCTCGGGCTCATCCACTACGAGATGCCCGTCGTCGAGACCTATGTCATCGCCGTCGCCGGGAACTTCGTGATAGTGCCGCCCCTTCTCTATCTCCTGGAACCGGTATCTAACTACTTGAGAAAGAACCGGCTTCTTGATAGGTTCTTCTCGTGGCTCTTCGCGCGGACGAGGAGGCGCGGCAGGCTCGTGGAGAAGTACGAGGCGATCGGCCTCACGCTTTTCGTGGCGATACCGTTGCCGGTAACAGGGGCCTGGACAGGAGCGATCGCAGCTTATATATTCGGGGTACGGCGCAAGTACGCCGCCCTATGCATATTGCTCGGCGTCATGATAGCCGGAGTCGTCGTCACGCTGGCCAGCAAAGGCGTGATAGGACTCCGGAACCTCATCGTCATAGACTGATATGGTCGGAGCGTAGCGCAGCCTGGTAGCGCACCTCGTTCGGGACGAGGGGGTCGGAGGTTCAAATCCTCTCGCTCCGACCATTCCAATATGGCTCATTCGAGGGGTCATTCCGAGGGGTCAGAGCTCAAAATGCACAATTTCGAGGGGTCAGAGCTCAAAGTGCACAGTCTGCATTCCCCAGGCAAGGCCTCTCGGAGGTGGGAGGCCCGATGGCTGAGGCAGGCGGCCGGTTCATAGCGGTTATCGGGGGCGCCGAGGCCCCCGGCGATCTCTACGACCTCGCCCGCGAGGTCGGCCGCGAGATCGCACGAGGCGGGCACACCCTCGTCTGCGGCGGCCTGTCCGGCGTCATGGAGGCGGCGGCCAGGGGCGCGAAGGAAGAGGGCGGCCTGACGATCGGCATACTGCCCACAGCCAGGCGTGCAGACGCCAACCCCTATATCGACGTCGCCATAGCGACCGACATGGGACAAGCCCGCAACGCCATAATCGCCAACACCTGCGACGCACTTATCGCCGTCGGCGGAAGCTTCGGCACGCTCTCCGAGATCGCGTTCGGGCTCAAGCTGGGGAAGCGGGTCGTCAGTCTCAGGTCCTGGGACCTCGACCCCGATATCGTCGTGGTCTCGGACGCGGCCGAGGCGCTCCTCAAGGCCGTCACTTAGATCGGGGCATGGAAGATAGAGTCAGGATGCACGCGAGGGTGCACGGCGTAGTGCAGGGCGTGGGCTTCAGGCACTTTGCGAAGAAACTGGCGGATTCCTTTGGCGTCTTTGGATATGTGAGGAACATCCCCGACGGCACGGTCGAGATAGTCGCCGAAGGCCGCAGAGAGGTCTTGAAGGCATTCCTCGATGAGGTTAAGATCGGACCGCGCTTCGGTTCGGTGAGCAGGGTGGATGTCGAGTGGCTCGAGGCGACCGGAGATTTCAGGGGATTCAACTATGAGTTCTGGTGAGACGGACCGCGGCCCCATTCGGCGGAGTCCCCGGCGGCGGGGTCGACCGCGGCGGGAGCTCGGGGCGATTGTGCATTTTGAGCTCTGACCCCTGTGCATTTTGAGCTCTGACCCCATGGAAGGAGGCGAGATGGCGGAGGACTTGAAGAGCCTGATACGAGACATACCGGATTTCCCCGTCGAGGGGATCCTTTTCAGAGATATAACCACGCTGCTCAAGGACGGCGCCGGCTGGAAGCGCGCCGTCGATGCGATCTACGAGAGGTTCAAGGACGCCCGTATCGACAAGGTCGTGAGTATAGAGGCGCGGGGTTTCCTGCTGGGCGGCGTCCTGGCGTACAAGTTCGGCTGCGGCACGGTGCCGCTCAGAAAGCCGGGCAAGCTGCCCTGGGAAAAGCTGAGCGAGTCCTACGACCTCGAGTACGGCTCGGCCACGATCGAGATGCACAGGGACGCAGTGGACGAGGGCGACCGTGTGCTCGTAGTCGACGATCTCCTCGCCACGGGCGGGACGGCCAGGGCCGCGGCCAACCTGGTCGAGAAGGCGGGAGGTGAAGTCATCGCGGTCGCTTTCCTGATCGCCTTGACCGACCTCGAGGGCGCTAAATTGCTTGACAAATACGAGGTCTTTGCCGTCATTAATTACTAGAGTGCCGGTGGGAAGTGCCCCCGTAGCTCAGTTAGGATAGAGCAGTGGTTTCCTAAACCACGTGCCGCAAGTTCGAGTCTTGCCGGGGGCACCACCCGTATGAGGTAATTCCTTGGACAGCAATAAAATAGGGGACCTCCTGAGGGGCGGCATACTGATCGCCATAGCCGTCCTCATGGCCGTCCTCCTGGCCAAGTTCCATGCCTTCGTCTCGGCCCAGGGAATTGACGTCAAGGATGTGATTATCTTCCCGATAGCTCTAGTAGGGTCTATATGCTGGCTGACCTACAGGGGGCTCAAGGCCGTAGTGTCGGCGCTGAGGGACAACGACTAGGCAAGCATTCGAGGCATGGTCTCTTCCACGAAAGAAAAACGCCAATTCTCGGGACGGCTGGACCTCGTCTTTTCGACCTTCATCGAGGTCACCGGCCTCATAACGACGGGCGCCTCCGTCTCCAGAATCATGACTCCGATACTCTCGTGCACGTCCAGCATACTGCGCGGCAAGGCCGCCTTCGCGATCATAGACCATAAGGGGACCTTGACGCGCCTGCTCCACCGGCCCGCACGCGGGAAAGGCCACGCCGTCACGTCGACCGAGGCCGTGTCGCTCGCCGGGCCCGTGCAGAGGATCTACCGGACACGCAAGGTCGCCTTCATTCCGGACGCTCTCAGGCAGAAGAAACTCGAGGCCGTACACGCGGACATCAGGGCCATCCGCGGCAAGGGGGTCGTGATAGGCGGACTCGAGTACCCGGGAGGCAAAGTCGGCGTCATGGGAGTGATAACCGGGGCCCGGACGGAACCCGGCGAGGAGGACCTCGCCCTCTTCGAGATCCTGACGCGGCACGCGGCGACGGCCGTGAGGAACGCCGAGGAGTATGAACGCACCCACACGCTGTCGATAACCGACGGCCTGACGGGCGCGTACAACTACCGCTTCCTGATCGACGCCATCGCCAAGGAGATCAACCGGGCGCAGCGCTTCAGCGAGATCTTCTCCATCGTAATGCTCGACGTCGACGGTCTCAAGGAGTACAACGACGTCCACGGACACCTCGGGGGGAGCGACGTGATAAAGAGGGTCTCGAGAATCGCGGCGAGTTGCCTGAGGGCGGTCGATATGTTATGTAAATACGGCGGCGACGAGTTCGTGATCGTGTTGCCCCGCACGTCGAAGAAGGGGGCGGCGATCGCGGCCGAGCGGCTGAGAAAGGCGATCGAGAGGCACTGCTTCCCGGGCGAAGACGTGACCGGAGAGATAACCTCCAGCCTGGGCATAGCCTCATACCCGGAGGACGGCATCACCGTCCAGGAGTTGATATCGAGGGCCGACCAGGCCCTCTACAGCGCCAAGAGACATGGAAGGAACAAGGTATGGCTAAGCGGGAGCAAGAAACCTTATTCACGCACCTGAGAGACAAGATAAAGAAACGGCGCGCCACCGTGGCCGTAATAGGCCTGGGCTATGTCGGACTGCCGCTGGCCGTGGAGATGGCCAAGGCCGGGCTCAAGGTATACGGCATCGACGTCAACGACGAGAAAGTCCGCTCGATAAAGCGGGGCGTGTCCTACGTGCAGGACGTCAAGTCGAGCGATCTCAAGAAGACCGTCAGGTCGGGCAGGCTGACCGCCACGACCGACTACTCGGTCGTATCCGAAGCCGACGCGATCGACATATGCGTCCCGACACCGCTCAGGAAGACCAAGGACCCCGACATGAGATTCATAGTGGCCGCCCTGGACGAGATAGAGAAGTACGTGCGACGCGGCCACCTCGTGATACTCGAGAGTACGACCTACCCGGGGACGACGGAGGAGGTCGTCCTGCCTAGGCTCGCGAGGGACGGCCTCAAGGTCGGTCGCGATTTCTTCCTGGGCTTCTCCCCGGAGAGAGTGGACCCGGGCAACAGGAAGTTCGACACGGCCAAGATACCAAAGGTCGTCGGCGGCGTGACCGACAAGTGCACGACCCTGGCGTGCGAGCTTTACAATACATGCGTCAAGAGCACGGTCCCGGTCAGCTCGACGACCGTCGCCGAGATGGTCAAGCTCCTGGAGAACACCTTCCGGAGCGTCAACATAGGCCTGGTCAACGAGATGTGCCTCATGTGCGCGCACATGGACATCGACGTGTGGGAGGTGATCGAGGCCGCGGCGACCAAGCCCTTCGGCTTCATGCCCTTCTTCCCCGGTCCCGGGCTCGGCGGCCACTGCATTCCCATCGACCCTTTCTACCTCTCGTGGAAGGCCAAGATGGCGGGCTTCGAGCCGCGCTTCATCGAACTCGCCGGCCAGATCAACTCCTCCATGCCCGACTACGTCGTCAGCAGGGTGAACGACGCTCTCAATGACCGCCGGAAGAGCATAAACGGCGCCCGCATCCTCATTCTCGGCGTCGCGTACAAGCGGGACGTGGACGACACGCGCGAGTCGCCGGCGCTCGACATCATCAGGCTGCTCGAAGGCAAGGGAGGAAAGGTCGACTACGCCGACCCGCTCGTCGACACGATTTCCTTTGACGCCAAGCGGATGAAAAGTGTTAAGATCACGGCACGGACGCTCAGGACATACGACTGTGCGGTCATCGTCACCGACCATGCGGCTTTCGACTATGGGCTCATAGTCAAGAACTCGAAGGCGATAGTCGACACGAGGAACGCGCTCAAGAAGTTCAAGGCTCCCTGCATATACAAGATCTAGAGGCTAGGATGGCTAAATTCCTCATCACCGGCGGAGCCGGTTTCATCGGTTCGAACCTCGCGAGGAGGATCGTCCGCGACGGGGGGGAGGTCGTGATTCTCGACGACTTCTCCACGGGCTATGAGTCCAATATCGAGGATATCAGGAACTCCGTCACCGTGATCAAGGGCGACATATGCGACATGGAGACGGTGGCGAGCGCGGTCGAGGGCGTCGACTTCGTCCACCATCACGCGGCCGTCGTCTCGGTGGTCCGGTCCGTGGACGATCCGCGGCGCACCAACGAGGTCAACGTCGGCGGCACCCTGAACCTCCTCGTCGCGGCCCGGGACGCCGGCGTCAAGCGCTTCGTCTTCGCCGGCTCATCCTCGGCCTACGGCGACAACCCGGAGCTCCCCAAGCGCGAGAGCATGAAAGCGGAACCGCTGTCGCCGTACGCCGTGTCCAAGCTCGCCGGCGAGATGTACGTCAGGGTCTTCAACGACGTCTACGGGCTGCCGGCGGTCACTCTGCGCTACTTCAACATATTCGGCCCCTTCCAGGATCCGACGAGCCAGTACGCCGCCGTGATCCCGATTTTCATAAACAAGCTCGCCCGCGGCGAGCCGCCGACGGTTTACGGCGACGGCGAGCAGTCCAGGGACTTCACCTTCATCGACAACGCCGTCGAGGCCAATCTCCTCGCGACGACCGCGGAGCGCGCCCCCGGGACGGTCATCAATGTCGCCTGCGGCCGGCGGTTCACCCTGAACGAGCTCCTGGCGCGCCTCCACGACCTCGTGGGAAACGACACGCCGGCGACCTACGAGGCCGCAAGGCCGGGCGACGTCAGGCACTCCCTGGGCGACATCAGCCTCGCGAGGGAGATACTCGGCTACGAGCCGCTGGTCAGCTTCGACGAGGGCCTGAAGGCCACTGTCGACTGGTTCCTCGCGCGGGCCTGAGCCGCCGTCCCGCTCCCTAAAGCACACGCCTCGGGATGCCGAACTATACCGTGGGCCATAGCGCATAGACGCCGTACTTGCCGGAAGGAGATGTATGCTCTCTCTGCCGGATTTGAGGTCACTCGTCAAGTCGATCAATTCGCGTGAGGTCGGCGCCGACCGCGCCGGGCGGCCGGCCGCGGCACGCCCCAAGGACATGTCCGAACTCGAGGGACTCGAGTCCTTCATGGTCGACGTGGCGGCGAGCACGCGCCTCGACCTCATCGTGCTCCTCGAGACCGACGCGCGCGGCAAGTCCGCCGGCATGATAGCCGCCGGCAAGTCGGGCCTGACGACCACGTTGTCGGTCCCGTCCCTGGAGGACAGGGGCCCCCTCGCGGCGCTCATACGCGACGACCGGCCGAAGGGGGGCAAGGGCAAGATATTCGTCTCCAACGAGATCTTTCCCCGGGACGGCAACTGGTGCGAGCTCATACCCATGGACTCGAGCGTCGCCTATTTCTACCAGCCTGTCTCCAAGATACCCGTTCCGGGCATCGAGCGGCGCCTCGGGCTCGGGAGCGGCACCCGCCTGGCGTGCCTGGCGGTGCGCGAGGCCGGCGAGGGGGCCGAGGGCGACCTCGAGGTCGGAGCGCTGCTCGCTGCCAGCCTCGTGGCGAATCTCAGGCGCGGCGTGAACCAAACGACCGCCACCGAGTTCCGCGAAGAGACGGTGGAGCTCCTCGGCAGGCTGACCTCGACCATCGCGCATGAGATAAAGAACCCCTTGACCGGCATATCCGCCGGCGTGCAGTACCTCGCGCGAAGGCTCGACACCGGGGGCGGCGAGGAGGAGACTGTGGACTTCGTCCTCACCGAGGTCAACCGCCTCAACCGCATCGTCGACGACCTCTACTCGGTCTCTAAGCCGCCGACCCTGATCTTCGTCGAGACCGACGTCGCCGAGGTCATAAACAAGAGCCTCCTGTGCCTGAGCGAAGACATCCTCAAGAAGGAAATCACCGCCGAGGTCACGCTCGACAAGGACGCGCCTCCGACCAAGGCCGACCCGGACAGGCTGCAACAGGTGTTCATCAACATCATCAAGAACGCCATCGAGGCGAGTCCCAAGGGAGGAACTCTCGAAATAGAGATGACCAGCCGCGGCCACGACATCCGGATCGAGTTCAGGGACAACGGTTGCGGCATACCGTCCGATGAGATCGACACGGTGTTCGAGCCCTTCCACAGCAGCAAGCCGGGAGGCATCGGGCTCGGCCTCTACCTCAGCCGGTCGATCGTGGAGCGGCACCGCGGGACAATCGAGGTCTCGCCGCGCAAGCAGGGGGGAACCGTGTTCACGGTGAACCTGCCCGTGAGGGATGCACGCCATGGCTAGGATACTGGTAGTCGACGACCAGGACACCATACGACATTTCCTCTCGAAGGCGATCGCGGAGGAGGGTCATGACGTATGCGTCGCCTCGTCGGGCGAGGAGGCCCTCCGGTTCTTCCAGAGCGACGCTCCCGAGGTCGTCGTGCTCGACTACAAGATGCCGGGAATGAACGGCATCAAGGTCCTCGAGAAGATAAAGCAGATCGAGCGCGAGACCATCGTCATCATGATCACGGCGTACGGCGAAGTGTCGTGCGCCGTCAAGGCGCTCAAGGCCGGGGCCTATGACTACATATCCAAGCCCGTGGACATCGACCACCTCCTCTTGACCATAAAGAGGGCGCTCGAGTCCAAGAAACTCTGGCTCGAGATAAATCACTGGCGCAAGAAACAGCTCCTCCGGTTCGACTTCGAATTCGTCGTCGGCAGGAGCAAGGCGATGATGGACCTCATGGCGATGATCGAGAACCTCGCCCGGAGCGAAACGACGACCGTGCTCATCGAAGGCGAGAGCGGCACGGGAAAGGAGCTCGTCGCCAACATAATCCACAAGCTGAGTCCCCGGCGCAAGGAGCCTTTCATGGAGATAAACTGCGGGGCCCTGCCCGAGCAGCTCCTGGAGAGCGAGCTCTTCGGCCACGAGAGGGGCGCCTTCACCGATGCCAAGGCGCAGAAGCTCGGACTCTTCGAACTTGCGAACGGCGGCACGGTCTTCCTCGACGAAGTCGCCGAGATGAGCCTCACCATACAGATCAAGCTGCTCAGGGTCATAGAGCGCATGACGTTCAAGCGAGTCGGCGGAACCCGCGACATCAAGGTCAGCCTCCGCATCATCTCGGCGACCAACCGCGACCTGCGCGCCGCCGTGAGGCACGGCGCCTTCCGCGAGGATCTCTACTATCGCCTCAAAGTCGTGCCGCTCCGCGTCCCGCCCCTCAGGGAGAGACCGGAGGACATAGAGATACTGGCCAAGCACTTCCTCAACAACTACAACAGGGTCTTCTCGAAGAACGTCCAGGGCTTCTCGCCCAAGGCGCTCAAGGCGATGAGCGAGTATAACTGGCCCGGAAACGTCCGCGAGCTCAAGAACGTCGTCGAGCGCGCCGTGCTGCTCTTCGACGGCGACTTCGTCGAACCCGAGCACCTTTCGCTCGGCGACCTCGGCGAGGCCGAAGCGGGCGAGACGCTCGAGATCCTCGAAAGGGTGTTATCCTCAGGCATACCTGAGAACGGTATTGATTTCGACGCCCTCATCGGTAGTATAGAAATGGAGCTCATCGACAGGGCGTTGAAACAGAGCGCTTACAACCAGAGCAAGGCGGCCAGGTTGCTGGGCATCAAGCGCGACAAGCTGCGCTACAGGCTCAAGGCGCTCGAAACCGTTGCAGGTGCCGGGGATGGCCGGGAAGGGACATAAAAGGACTTCGCAGTCACGCCGGAGCCGGGCCGGGCGTGGATTCCGCCGCTTCCGGTTCGGCGCCTCCGCGGCTCTTCTCCTGGTATGCGCCTGCGGTTACTCGGCGTCCCCGACGCTGTCCTCCAACATCAAGCGCATCTACATTCCCGGAGCGGGATGCGGACGTCATGCTTCGCGGGGTCATCGTCAAGTACGAGAAGGGCGCGTTCACCTTCGACAGGGCGGCCGCGGTGCAGGAGTTCAGGGTGAGCATCTGGATCTCGGTGGTGCTCGAGGACCTCAGGGAAGGCAAGATCATGTGGCAGGACGACACGCTGAACGCCTGGCAGGCCTACGACGAGAGCGGTGAACAGAGTCCCACCGAAGATGAGGCGACTGCAAGGGTGTTCAAGACGCTTGCCGATGACATAATCGCACGGACTATGGAAGGGTGGTGACATGGAGCAGGAAGTCATAGTGGTCGGAGGGGGACCGGCGGGCCTCACCGCCGCGCTCTACGCTTCGAGGTCGGGCTTGTCCGCGACCGTTTACGAGAAGGGCTATGTCGGCGGCCTCGCCGCCACCACGGACATCATCGACAACTACCCGGGCTTCGCCGAAGGCGTCAACGGCATGGAACTCGGCGAGAAGATGAAGCAGCATGCCGAGCGTTTCGGCGCGAAGATCGTCGCCTCGGAAGTCGAGAGGGTCTGGCGCGACGGCGGGCCCAAGGTGCTCGTCAAGGGCGAGACGATCGCCGCCGGGGCCGTGATCGTCGCCACCGGCTGGTCGCCGATGAGGCTCGGGGTGCCGGGCGAGGAGGAATTCACGGGCAAGGGCGTGTCCTACTGCGCCACATGCGACGGACCACTCTATCGCGGCAGGACCGTGGCCGTGATAGGGGGAGGGGACTCGGCCCTGCAGGAAGCGATTTTCCTCACCAAGTTCGCCGAGCGGGTCAAGCTCGTGCACAGGCGGGACGAGTTCCGGGCCGCACCGTTCCTCCGGCAGGCGGTCAGGGACAACGACCGGATAGAGCTCCACCTCTCGAAGACCGTCGTCGCCGTCAAGGGCGGGGACATGGTCGAAGGCCTGGAACTCGAGAGCAAGAAGACGGGTGCCAGGGAGTTCGTCGAAGCCGAAGGCGTCTTCTTCTACGTCGGCATAATCCCGAATACAGGCATGCTCGGCCCCGAGTTCGACAAGGACGAGAAGGGCTTCATCGTGACGGACGACGCCTGCCGGACATCGGTCGAGGGCGTGTTCGCCGCAGGAGACGTGAGATCCAAGACCCTGAGACAGGTCGTGACCGCCGCCGGCGACGGCGCCTGCGCCGCGATGAGCGCCTACGAGTACCTGGAAACCCACGGATAAGATGGCTTGACACACGCTCGCCGCGCAGGGTACATTACGGCCAACCACATTTCATCGACGCGTTCAACCGGCAGGTGAAGACCCGTGGAAGAGTACAATTTCACCGAGATCGAGGCCAAGTGGCAGAAGTACTGGCGGGAGAGAGGCGCCTTCCACACCACGAGAGCCGAGGGCAGGCCGAAGTACTACTGCCTGGTGATGTTCCCGTATCCTTCCGGTGAGCTCCACGTGGGGCACGGCCGCAACTACATCCTCGGCGACGCCTTGATGCGCTGGAAGCGGAAGCTCGGCTACAATGTCATGTTCCCCATAGGCTGGGACGCCTTCGGGCTCCCCGCCGAGAACGCGGCGATCGAGCACAATACGAGCCCGCGCGAGTGGACCGAGAACAACATACGGAGGATGCGCGAGCAGATAGAGGCATGGGGCGTCGGCTTCGACTGGGAGCGCGAGGTGAAGACATGCGATCCCGACTACTACAAGTGGACGCAGCTGATCTTCCTCTGGATGTACGAGAAAGGTCTCGCCTACCGGAAAGAGGCCTCCGTCAACTGGTGCCCCAAGTGCTCGACCGTTCTGGCCAACGAGCAGGTGATCGGGGGAGCGTGCGAGCGCTGCGAGTCGGAGGTCGAGGTCAAGCGCCTGGAGCAGTGGTTCTTCAAGATCACCGACTACGCCGAGGAGCTCCTGAAGGACGCGGAAACGCTGGAGGGCTGGCCGGAGCGTGTGCGGACAATGCAGGCCAACTGGATAGGCCGCAGCGAGGGCGTCGACATCTTCTTCCATCTCGATGACGGCAGGAAGGTACCGTGTTTCACGACCAGGCAGGACACCATATTCGGGGCCACCTACGCAGTGATCTCGCCCGATCACCCCGAGATCGAATCCATCGTCCGGGGCACCCCGGAAGAGGGAAGGGCGCTCGAGTTCGTGAAGAAGTATTCCGGCGGAACGAGCCGGCGAGGGCTCGAGGACACGGCCAAGGAGGGTGTGCCGACGGGGAGGTATCTCACAAACCCGGTGAACGGCGAGCGCATCCCCCTGTGGATCGCCAACTACGTCGTCGGCGAATACGGCACCGGCGCCATCATGGCCGTGCCCGCGCATGACCAGAGGGACTTCGAGTTCGCCGGGAAATACGGCCTGCCCATGAGGCTCGTGATATCCCCGGACGGACGGACCGCGGACGCCGAGGGGCTGGATGCGGCCTGGGAAGGGCCGGGAATCATGGTCAATTCC
>JALGWA010000419.1 GCA_025774425.1 bacterium | reverse complement strand
CTGTCTTCCACGCGCGTCCGTCCCGTCCCATGTCACCGAGTGCCGGCCCGGGACCGCCGTGGCCCCTCGTCCGTGGATCAACCCGGCGGATCACCGGCGGCGCCTGCAGCCGCCCCGACCTCCGCTCTCAGCCGGACACCAAGCACGACGGCCGCGGCGGCCAGCACCGCGCCAGCGATGAGCACCCCGGACCCGGCGGCCCGCGCCGCCTGCACGAGCCAGATGTCGTATTGCGCGGGGTTCGTCGCCAAGACGGCCCTCCAGTGAGTCGTAATCGGGGAGAAGAGTTGCATGCCGGCCTCGGCCCAGTCGAGCCGCCCGGTCTTTATCCAGTAGTCGTACGCGGCGGTGTAGTTGATGAGCACGGCACCGAGCTGCACGACGAAGCCCGCTGCTCCGAGCACGGCGGCCGCGGCGACGAACGGGCGCCTCTTCCGGCGCACGATGAACACGAGACCGGGCAGCATGAGCAGGGGCACAACCGGCAGATAGAAGCGCGGCCCCCAGCACCAGCCGCCGTGCCAGGCCCACCACCTCGAGTAGAGCACAAACATGTACACCGTGATCGCGGCGATGAGCGCCAGGCGCGACGCGTACTTCCCGGCGAAGTAGACGACGCCCAGGAAGAAGAGCACCACGGGCGGCGCGTAGAGGAAGATGCTGCGGTACGGGCTCGCCAGGTTGTAGAGGACACCGCTCAAGAGCGGCACGCAGAAGCCCTTGTCGAAAGCCGTGTGGTAACCCGACGCGAACACGCTCTCGAAACGAACCCAGTTGAGCACGGCCGCCGCGCCGAGACCGGGAAGCGAGAAGCCGGCATACACGAGCGCGGCGCGAAGTCCGCGCGTCTTCTCCTCCGCCGATACCACGAGGTACGCCGCGAAGATCGCGATGAGCGGCGCGAAGCTGACCCGCGTCAGCACGCCGACCGAACTCAACGCGCCGGCCGCCGCGAGCCGCCGGCCGACGGGCGCCTCGCCCGGCTCCGCGAGCAGGTGGAACACGCCGAGGAGGCTGAGCGCGAAGAGGGGCTCCCCGAAGAGGTCGCGCGAGTACACCCAGAAGGGCGTGGCGAAACCGAGAAGGAGCGCACCCGCCAGACCCGCGCGCGCATCGACGCCGAAGCCGCGCAGCAGCATGAAGAACAGCAGGCAGACGCCGGCGACGACGAAGGCGTTCGTCAGAGTGGTGAAGAAAACGCGCGCGCCGTCCACCTTGCTTATACGGATCAGCGTCTGCGGTTCGGCCGTGACGAACTGTTTACCACGCGGTATGTAGACATACTCGCTGTATGCGCTGAACGCCGCAGCACCCGGAAAGAGGGCCTCGACCAGGCAGCCGGCATAATACATTGGAAGGCCCGCCACGCTCTGGCCGACGCCGAGCTTGCTGTAGTGGCGCCCGCCGCGGCCCTCGACCGTCATCATCGACCTGGGCACGGAGAGCTTGTGGTCACTGCCGATGGACTTGGTGACGGCGTAGTTCAAGTAGCCGTCGATTGTATAGATATGCCCGGCCGTCGTGGCCAGGTACAACACGAGGAAGAAAAGGAAGATGCGGGCGCGCATCCTAAGACTGCTTTATCTTGTCCTCTTCCGGCTGTTTTACGATCTTCGGCTTCGCTGGATACGGTTCGGAGTCTTTCCGCATCTTGGATGCGCCTTCGAAATACACGCCGTCCTCGATGACGAGACTGACGCTCTCGACGTCGCCGATGAGCTTGGAGCCCGCCTCGAGCTCGACCTTTCTCTTGGCGTAGATGTTGCCCTCGACGGTGCCGCTCACCACCGCATGCGCGGCGTGGATCTCGCCCCTTACGATCCCGCCCTTACCCACGATCACCGTGTCGGAGGCTTCTATCTTGCCGTCCATCACGCCGTCGATTCTCAATGTCCCCTTCGCCTCGACGTCCCCGGTGAACTTGCAGTTCTCGCCGAGAATCGAGCTGACCGTGCCCTGGGAATCTCCACCTTCCTTACCAAACATCTCAGTCCCTCCATCCTTAGATCCCGTTGTCACCTGTCGCGCCCAAAGTTTACATACAGTTCGGGGTCTTCCGCAATCCCATTTTTCAATACTTCGAAATGCAGATGGGGGGCGGTGCTCCGCCCGGTGTTGCCGACCTTGGCGATGACCTCGCCCTTGGCGACGCGGTCCCCCACCTCGACGAGCACCTCGTCGTTGTGCCCGTAGACCGTCGTCAGCGAGTCGTTGTGCTCGACCCGCACGACCTTGCCATAGACGTCGTCCCACCCGGCGAATGTCACC
>JALGWA010000418.1 GCA_025774425.1 bacterium | reverse complement strand
CGGCGTCGATCTCCGGCCGTGTCCTCAGGTAGGCGACGGCTGCCGCCGCAGCCCCGGCATAGTCCATCGTGGTCGCAGTCGAGCGGTCACCGGTCGATTCCCCTGTCCCCCTATCGTCGTAGCGCAGGACGGCGAGTCCATGCCGCGTCAAGTGGTCCGCCAGCACGAGAAAAGGCCGGTGGCGGAGTATGGTTGCGTCGCGATCCTGGGCGCCGCCGCCCGAGATCAGCACCACAGCCGGCGCGGGGCGTCCGCCCTCGGGCAGCGTGAGGGTAGCGCCCAGCGTCACTCCCGCATCGGGATTCTCGAATGTCACGTTCTCCGAGGTGTAGGGATAGGGCGGCTTGGGCTCCTGCGGCCGGGGATGCTTGAAGACCCGCGGCACCTTCGCCAGGATGAGCGGCTGCGTGACGCGGCCCTGCGTCCACACGCCCTCTATCACCTTGCCGCTCTCCAGCATGGTGCCGTGGAACGAGCCTCCGACGGCCGCCACTTCGATGTCGAGGTCGCGCCCTCCGCAGACGACCCTGTTGGCGGGCGCCTCCCTGTCGTTCTCGTCGGGCATCAGCATGAACGCGCTCAGGGTCCCCACCGGCGACTTCTCTATCCTGAATACGATCCGGACCCTGATGCCCGGGTACTGAATCCTCCCCTCCCAGATGCCGACGAACCGGTCGCTCCCGCGCTCGGCCCCGCAGCCCGCGAGGACAGCGAGCGCGACCAGGGCGACCGTAGCGATCTTGCTGCGCTGCATTCCGCCCTCCATGCTCACATCTGACTCCCCGGATATTCTATACCCGCCGCGCGCCCGGCGCCACACCATTCCAACCGAGGGGTCAGAGCTCAAAATGCACAGTGCTCCGGCCCCCCCGGGGCGCAACCTCGCTTCTCCCACGCACGGCTTGACCCACGCCGCCTTCAACGCCGTCCCGTGCTCACCCCAACACACAATCCGACGCGCCACCCGCGCCCAATTGACATTGACAGGCGTCCCGACGCGTGGATAGAATCAGCTCACGCCGCATCCGCGGAGTCGAACCACATGTCCAAACGAAGGGGGACTGGAATCCGATGAAGGCCGGAAGAATACTGATACCGTGCCTGCTCCTCATTGCTGCGGCTCTTGCGGCCGCTCCGCCTGCGGCGGCCGGGGACGCCGGCTGGCCGGAGCGGGGCGAAAAGATCAAGTCGATGGGTTTCCACTCCAAGTACAAGCCGTATTTCGGGGCCATGCTCAAGTGGGACCGGCGTCAGGAGACGACGCGCGGCGGCGGAGAGGTCATGCTCGGGGTCTACCGCGACATCGGCCATCCCGACATGGGAATCGGCCTCATGGGCGAGATGTACGCGGCTGCAGTCGAGGACGAAGTGGACGGCGGCCTGCGGGGCTTCTTCTCCATCAAGACTTTCCTCCTCGCCTTCGGCGCCGACTACTCCCTGAGGGACGACAGGGTGAGGTACATCTGGTCCATACAGGTTCCTGTGTGGAGGAAGGGTCCGATCCAGCGGGGCGGCGACTACCGGCTGGACTTCGTTTCGGGCAAGCGCCGTTCATACAATTTCGGCATAATGACCCCGCTCCGCCAGCCTTACGCGGCAAAGACCAGGCCCCGCCTGGCTCATGTCGCCCTGCCGCCCAAGCCCGGGCGTACATTCGAGAAGCCTTACGAGGCCGCCGCCGGCCTCGACAGCGTCCTGGCCGACATCAGCCGGGCCGCAAAGGCGATCAGCTTCTTCACGGCCCCCTTCCTCGACCGCAAGCGCGGATCCGACGAGGACGACATCAGGAGGTTCCGCGCAAAGCTCGTCGACTTCCGGAAGAGATATTACGCGACCGACGGGGATTTTCCCGCAGGCCACACCTTCGAAGCCGAGATAAGGTTCTATCACAAGAGCCTTGTTCGCGCGTTCGGCCTGGCGGCGGGGGACGAGGCGGCGGGCGCCGCCCTGGCCGCCAAGACCAGGGAGATCCTGTTCGAGGAAGTGGTGCTTCCGTACAACCGCCTGCTCGGGCAGTGGAAGGCGAACGACTCCTTGTTGGGTTATGGCGCGCGCGCCCGCAAGGCGTTCGCCGCCTACCTGGACGGGCAGGGCGGCATGTCCGGAGAGGGCAAGCAGGCGGCCGAGTACGTCTTCCGCCGTCTCATCGAGATAATGGAGGAAAACCGGGCGCGCCAGCGCGAGGTCTGGGAGACGCCCCGCGTGGTCTGGCTGCCCCTCCACTATGTCTTCACCATCGAGGACCATGACACCCAGAGCGAGATAGACGCCATTCTGGAGAAGTTCATGG
>JALGWA010000417.1 GCA_025774425.1 bacterium | reverse complement strand
CCATGGCGGTGAGGTCCCGATCGCCCAACCGGGTCCTCTCGGCCCGGCGGGTGAGACGCAACATCCTGGCCGCGAGCCCGTTCTCCAGCCTGTCCAGCTTGGCCATCTCGCCGCGCATGGTGTCGACGATCTCGATGTCGTCGTAGTCGAAACCGGCCGTGAAGTAGGTCCTGACGCCGGCCTCGCTGCCTATCCTGCCGATGTCTATGCCGCCCAGAGCGATGTAGTCGCCGCCGACGACGAGCCCGGGTATCGTGATCTTCCCGCGCGCCTTGATCACGCAGTGCATGACTTCGTTCTTGACCGTGACGTCGCCGTCGCACTCGACCACCACCTCGTGCAGATAGTTGGCCGTCAGGTTGCCGCCGCAGCGTATGGTTCCCTGACCGTCCAGCCCGGTCATTCCCCCGAGCCGGATGTCGCCTTCCGATTCCAGGGCGCAGTGGCCGACCGCCCCCGTTATGACGATCCCCTTTACGCCGCGGACATTGAAGCCGTCGACGACGTCGCCGCGGACGCGGACATGGCCGATGAAGTCTATGTGGCCCGTCGAGAGGTCCACATCGTCGACGACCAGCTCCTCGGTCACGAACACCGCTCCGGCCCTGTATATCACACGCCCGTCGACGGTCGCGACGACCTCGCTCTTGTCCTCGCTGAGCTCGGCCCCGCTGCCCGCCCGGAGCGGGGCCCTCGCCGGGTCGCGCACGGGAATGGGCTTGCCCTGGACCGTTGTCCCCGCCTCGCCCGCCCTGGCGGGCTTGGATCTCGCTATGACGTCCCCAGCCCTGACGTTCTCGAAGAGATTGGTCTCGCGGAAGTTCACCTGGCCCGACTCATCCTCGTCGTACTCGGGCGTCTCGTCGAAGGGTTTGACCAGGAACTCTATGCTCCCGTCCTCACCGGGAATGGGAAGTTTGCCCCGCGCGACGACGACGTCGTCCACCGGCTCGGCCCCGGAAGCCCGCCTGCAGCAATCCTCGATGGCTTCCTTGTCCAGCCCGAAGGTGACATCCGCCTCGGCAAGCTCATCGACGAGCCACGAGGGCTCGAACTCGAGTCCCCTGTAATTGGGATGCAGCGTCACCCAGCATTCCGTCTCATCCTCGTTGAGCACGACGTACAGGTCGTACTCCGCCTCATGCACCTCACGGACTGTCCTCTCCCCGATCTCTTGCGGCATACATGACCCCCACCGCCCGGACGGAGCCCGAAGGCACACGCCTCCGCGCTTATCCGGCCGCGAATCTCGTGATTCACCCGGGTGAAGTCTTTGCCCGCGGGCGCCGCCCGTCCGGGCGGCACCTGCGGAATCCCCAGTCTACTATCGGCAACTCAAGTATTGTGTCCCAGCACCTTTTTTGCTAATGTCTCGGTAAGATTCAAGCTAAGGAGATGCCGTATGGCGAAGAGATGCGAAGTATGCGGCAAGGGCCCGCTCTTCGGGAAGCAGATCAGTCACGCGCACAACGTGTCCAACAGGAGATGGAATCCGAATCTCCAGCGCATCAGGGTGCTCATCGGCGGCAAGGTCAAGAAGATGTATGTATGCACGCGCTGCATCAAGTCAGGGGCGGTGACCAAGGCCCCCTGAGACGGGGTCAGAGCTCAAAATGCACAACGGGTCCCTCTCCGCCCGCGCCCTCTGCGCCTTTCCGAGGGTCGCCCCATCGCAGGGACGGGTGAAGCACGGCCGGGAACCGCTCGAAATCGGCGTCCCTTCGAGGGGTCGCCTGGAGGCATGAGGTCCCCGATGCGCAAGTCCCCCCGGCGCGTCCTCAACCGGACTTTCCACGGCCCGAGCGGCGCAGATGAGTCCTGAGACTCACCCCCTTGCGCACCGCCTCGACGATGAGCGGGGCGACGCTCTCGTCACCGTGGGCGAGCCGTGCCTCCAGCCAGGCATCGCCCAATGAGGCGACCTTCAGCGTGCAGCCCTTGATAGATCTTACGCCCTTGACGAGTTCCACCCGCCGCCTCAGCGTTTCCACCTCGGCAAGCGGGGCATCCTCGAAGGGCGTGCCGGGCTTGGGGATGAAGGGGGCCACGGATATGCTGAGCCTCGATGCGCCCCTGGCCCCGGCGAGCCGGCGTACGAGGTCGACCACGGACCCGGCGTCGTCATCGGTCTCACCGGGCAGTCCTATCATGAGGTAGAGCTTGATCGTGGGTATGCCGGCAGCCGCCAGGAGCCTCACGCTTTCGACCAGCCGCTCGTCGGCGATCGCCTTGCCGATCCTGCGCCTGAGGTCCTCCGTGCCCGCCTCCGGCGCGATGGTCGCCGTCCTCAGCCCCCCCTC
>JALGWA010000416.1 GCA_025774425.1 bacterium | reverse complement strand
CAGGATTATGTTCTCATATGCCATACGTAACCTCCGTCTCACCGTCAAAGGGGAAGCGTGTCCACAGTAACCGGATACGTCTTGGCCTTCTCCTCGCCCCTCAGAACCCTGAGCGCCCCCAGCACCAACGCCTCCATCTCGTCCTCACCGGGGTAGACCATGACTGCGGCGATATGCTCGACGCGCTCCTTCACCCATCCCACGATCATCTCGCTCGCGGCGAGTCCGCCGGTGAGGATGATCGCGTCGACCTTGCCCATGAGCACGGTCGCCATGGCGCCGATCTCCTTGGCTATCTGGTACGCCATCGTCTGATAGACGAGCGCCGCGTGCTCATCGCCCGTTCTCACCCTGTCCTCGACCTCCTTCGCGGAATTGGTCCCCAGATGCGACACGAGGCCGCCCCTGCCGATGAGCTCGCGCTTGATTTCCTCCCTGCCGAGGTTGTTGTCGAAGATGAAGTCGATGAGCCCCATCGTCGGCATGGCGCCGGCGCGCTCGGGGGTGAAGGGGCCGCCGGAGTTGGCGTCATTGGCGTCGATTATCCTGCCCCTTCTCAAGGGGCATACCGAGATTCCGCCGCCCATGTGGGCGACCACGAGATTGAGGTCGTCCAGGCTCTTGCCCATGTCGGCCGCGGCCATGCGGGCCGTCGCCTTGATATTGAGGGCATGCGCCAGGCTCCGCCTCGGAACGGCCTTCAGCCCCGAGAGCCTCGCCATGGGTTCGAACTCGTCCACGCTCGGGGGGTCCACCATGAAGGCGGGAATGCCGAGATCCCACCCGATGCCATAGGCGAGGACCGGACCCAGGTTGGCGGCATGTTGTCCCTGAACTCCCTCACGGCCGTCCTTGATCATGAGCTGGTTGACCTCGTACGTGCCGCTGACCACCGGCCTCAAGAGCCCCCCCCGCCCGACGACGGCCGTCATCGAGCGTATGTCGATATCATGGCGCTTGAGGGCCTCGAGAATCGTCCTCTTCCTGAACTCGTACTGGTCCCACACGGTGTCGAAGGGCGCCAGATCGAGATCGGAGTGCCTGATCGTCTCCTCGAGAACGGGCGTCTCGTCGTCGAAGAGCGCGATCTTGGTCGACGTCGAACCGGGGTTTATCGCCAGAATCCTGTGTGCGTTCCGTCTCTTCTCAGGCATCGCCGTCCCCTCGCATTCCTAGAGCTCCGGCTCCGGGGCCTTCGCGAGAATGCTTCTCACGCCGCCGACCGTTTCGATCCTCTCCTCGGCCATCCTGCGGGCGGCGCGGAAGGGCGCGATGCCGTCGCGGGTCGCCCGCTCGAACACGCTGACGAGCACCTCGTATATCTCGCATGTCCTGGCGAGAGCCTCCTCCTCGGTGGCCGCCTGCACATTGTCGACTGTCTGATAGAGCTCCCCGGCGTTTATGACGAAATCGGGCGCGTAGAGTATTCCCTTCTCGTGGAGGTAGTCGCCGACCCCGCCGGACTCGAGGACGTCATAGGCCGCGCCGGCGACGATGCTGCACTTGAGCTTCTCGGCCGTCTCCCGCGTGAGGACTCCACCGAAGGCGCAGGGTGAGAGAATGTCGCACTCGCATTCGTAGATCTCGTCGGGCCGGACGATCTCGGCGGCGGGGACGACGTCCTGGACCCGTTTCATGGCGTCGTAGACTATATCCGTGATGACGAGGTCGGCGCCCTCCCGGTCGAGATAGCGGGCGAGATTGAACCCGACCTCGCCCATCCCCTGTATGGCAACCCTGCGCCCCTTGACCGACGAGACACCGTACTTGACCTTGCAGCAAGCCCTCATCCCCCAGAGCACACCGTAGGCCGTCGCCCTGCCGCCCAGACTCTCCCCCCGCCTGTAGGCGACGAAGGGGGCGATGTGCGCGGTCTCCCGCCGGATGTAGCGCAGGTCGCGGTCGTCGGTGCCGAGGTCGGCGTACGTGACGAACCTGCCGCCCAGACCTTCGATGAACCTCCCGAAGGCGCGGAAATAGGCTTCGGACTTGTCACTCGAGGGATCCCCCCAGAGGATGCCCTTGCCGCCTCCGGTGTCGCAATCGGACACGGCGCCCTGATAGGTCATGCTTCGGGAGAGCCGCAGCGCCTCGTCGACAGCCGCCGCTTCCGATCCGTAGTTCCACATCCTGGTCCCCCCGAGAGCCGGCCCCAGCGTCGTGTCGTGAAGCGCGATTATCGCACGTAGCCCCGTCCTCTGGTCATAGCAGAAGACCAGTTCCTCGTGTCCGTGCTCGTCCATGAGGTCGAATATGCCCACTTGCTTCCTCCCGATGGGTCGAGTCGCCCGGGTGGGATCAAACCCGGCCTAGACCTAATACCACATGGGCC
>JALGWA010000415.1 GCA_025774425.1 bacterium | reverse complement strand
ACGAATCGTCAACATCCCATCCTACTCCGTCAAGGTGGGGGACGTGATACAGGCCCGGGAGAAGATCAGCGGGGTCGTGAAGGCGAATCTCGAGAGGATCGGCACCGACTCCGTTCCGTGGCTGCAGGTGGACGGGAACAAACTGAGCGCAACCGTGCTGGAAGTTCCGTCAAGAGAGGGGATTCCCATTCCCGTGCAGGAGCAACTGATCGTCGAGCTCTATTCCAAGTAACGGGGGAATGGGATGAAGTGAACCTCAACGTGCGAGGTGGCTTTAGGATGAATTATAGAATCTTGCAGATGCCGAAGGAAGTGGTGATGGAAGAGGCGTCGGCCACGGACACCTATGGGAAGTTCGTGATCGAACCGCTGGAGAGGGGCTTTGGTACGACGATAGGGAACAGCCTGAGGCGCGTACTGCTGTCCTCGCTTCAAGGTGCGTCTGTGATCAGCGTGCGCATCGACGGGGCTCTCCACGAGTTCAGCACGCTGCCCAACGTCAGGGAGGACGTTGCGGAGATCATCATCAACATCAAGAAGATGCGTTTCAGGTTCAACGGGGACGAACCGCGGACGCTGACCGTGGACGTCGAGGGCCCGCAGGAAGTGAAGGCGGGTGATTTCAAGGGTGATCCCAGCGTAGAGATACTGAACCCGACGGTGCCGATCGCGACCGTGGACAAGGGCGGGCACCTGAGGGTCGAGATCGAGGTCGACGCCGGACGGGGTTTCGTGCTGTCGGAGTCGCAGGTGCGCACCGACCGCCCGATAGGCGTGATCCCGGTCGATGCGAACTTCTCGCCGGGCCGGCGGGTGAATTTCTCGGTGCAGGACACGCGTGTCGGGCATCGCACCGACTACGACAAGCTGATACTGGAGATATGGACCGACGGAAGCGTTACTCCGCAGGATGCGATGAGCTACGCGGCGAGCATTCTCAAGAGCCATCTCCAGGTGTTCATCACCAGGGAGGAGACGCTCGTCCAGGAGGAAGCCGAGGAAGTCGATGACGAGTGGATCAGGATACATGACCTTCTCAGGAAGAGCGTCGACGAGCTCGAGCTCAGTGTCAGGTCGAGCAATTGCTTGAGGAATGCGGAGATCAAGACGATTGGCGATCTCGTCCGCAAAACCGAGTCGGACATGCTCAAGTTCAGGAACTTCGGCAGGAAGTCGCTGAAGGAGATCTCGGACATCCTGGCGAGCATGGGCCTCCATTTCGGCATGGACGTCGATTTCTATATGGACGAGAAGAAAGCCGAGGCCGCAGAGCGGATGAAGGCCCGCTACGCGTAAGGCTTTTCGGCGGCAAGGGAAGGACCGAGATGCGACACAGGCAGAAAGGCAGAAAGCTGGGTAGGAAGAAGGGGCACCGGGAGCTGATGCTCAGGAACCTCGTGACTTCGCTGTTCGACAATGAGAGCGTTCGGACGACGGAGGCCAAGGCCAAGGAGGCGAGGAGACTGGCCGAGCGCATGGTTACCTTCGCCAAGCGGGGGGATCTGCACGCGCGGAGGCAGGTCTTGAAGCATATCAATGACCAGGACGTGGTCAAGAAGCTGTTTGATTCCATCGCGCCCCGCTTCGAGGGCCGCGCCGGGGGCTATACGCGGATCATAAAGATTGCGCGCCGTCACGGCGACGCGGCGCCCGTGGCCATACTCGAGCTCACCGAGAAGAGCAAGGAAGCCGAGGAGAAGGAAGCGAAGAAGGTGACGCGGACCGCGCGCAAGACCGGTGAGGTGGTGGGGGAAGAGAAGGAATAGGCCCAGGGAGGGAATCTCAATGTGCAGCTGCGGATACGCTCCGGGCTGCGCTTTTGTTTGGGCGGGCGGGATGCGTTGTCCGGGGTTGAGCGGCGATGCTTGAGGACGCGTTCATCAAGGAGCTCGGCGTCATAGTCGGGACGGAGA
The DNA here is from genome assembly GCA_025774425.1 of bacterium. Taxonomy (GTDB): domain Bacteria; phylum Arandabacterota; class Arandabacteria; order Arandabacterales; family JALGWA01; genus JALGWA01. The sequence continues at coordinate 421 of JALGWA010000415.1, read as the reverse complement.
ATGTCCTCGCCGACATGGCCTCCCTCGATGTGTATTCCCGGGACGCGACCGGTTGGACGGGCGCGCCGGACGTCGTCGTGAGGCCGCGGGACACGGAAGAGGTCGCACGTGTCCTCCGGCTCGCCCGCGAGGCGTCGGTCCCGGTGACGCCGCGGGGCGGCGGCACTGGTCTCGCCGGCGGCGCCGTGCCGGCGAGGGGCGGTATCGTGCTTTCGTCGGAGCGCATGAACGGGGCGCCCCGGATCAGTGCGGAGGATCTCTACGTCGAAGTCGCCCCCGGTGTCGTCACGGCGGAACTCCACAGGATCGTCGAATCCCACGGGCTTTTCTTCCCCCCGGATCCCACGAGCGCGGCGACGTGCACCGTGGGCGGGAACATCGCCGAGGGCGCCGGCGGGCCGAGGGACTTCAAGTACGGCTC
>JALGWA010000414.1 GCA_025774425.1 bacterium | reverse complement strand
TCTCCAGGCAGCCCGCCCATCCCTCGCGCAGGCTGATCGCCGAATCGAACCTGAACCTCACCGACGTCGGCTCGAGGACGCCGTTGAGCGCCGCCAGCGTGCCGCAGATGTCGGTGTGATCGCCGAGCACGAGCATGCCGCCGCCCCCCGCCAGGAAGGCGCCGAGGCGTTTGCGCTCCACCGGCGAGGGAGGACGCGTCGGATTGATGAAGACGACCAGGTTCACAGCCGCGAGCACCCCGCACGTGAGCGAGTCCACCTCGACGACGACGCCGCCGCGGGAGACCGCGTAGCGTTCCATGGACTTCCGGAAGAGGCCGAACATGCCCGATCTCACCAGTCCGAGCACGGAAGCGGACGGCGACTCCCAGTCGAGGAGCCCCTCCGAGTAGAGCGCGATGGAGACGGGCCGCGGTGGTCCGCAATCGCCCCGCCCAGTGCAGCGCACACCGCCGCCACGCGGCTGGAGGAGGATGAGGAGGACGACGACCGCGCACATCCCCGAAAGCGCGCCGGCGGCCCGGGTCGAGGGCCCGGCCCGGCGGCCCGCGGCCGTGAGCGCCGCCGCGAAGCCCGCAATCACCGCCGCTTCATAGGCGAACACCGCCGCCAGAGAGATCGACCCGGCCAAGCCGAGGCCCGGCACCGTGCGCCTGAGCAGCCGGAGACCAGGGGCGCGCGCGTACAATGTCAGGAGCCCCGCGAAGGCTAGGGCAGCGGCGGCGAGAACCAAGGCTTCACCGGCGCGGCGCCGACGCTTCCCGCTCAAGGAACGCTCGACCCAGAACTCACTCGTTAAGACCCAGGCGAGAAGCGCGACGCGCGACGCCGGTGCTTCGAAGCGCAAGATCAGAAGAACCGCGGCGGCGAAGCCGCCCGCGGCAAGGTGTCCCGCCAAGCCACGGCGACCGCCCCATCCGCATGGCAGGGCGAAGTAGACGGAGAACACCACGAAGCAGACAAGGCCGCGGAACCATGAGGATATGCAGAACGCCCAGCCCGAGGCCAGCGCCAAGCCCGCCGCGGCGAGAAACGCCCGCAGGAAGCCGAGTGCGACGCGGCTCGCATCCACCTTCGGCACCTCAACTGTCAAGTCCGCTGACACCACTGTCCACACTCCTACGGCACGGCGGTCCCGACCCTTTTCCCCAGCAGGCGAAGAACCGCCCACAAGAGGAACATCCAGAAGCCCGTGACCGAGACGAGAAGCACCAGGTTCACCCTCACCATGCGGCCCAGGTCACGGGCGTCGAGGCATGAACATACAACGCTGCGGTCCACCGCGGGCCGCCCCAGGCGCGCAAGCCGAGTGCGGACAGGACGGCGCCCACGAGCAGCACGCAAAGGCTCGACCCGAACGGCACGAGCACCGTCCCGCGGCTGACGCCGGAGACGGCGTCCCGCCCGAAGACGATGCCCCGCCCGAGAACACGCCCGAGGGCCGACAGGGCCGCCATGACACTCGTTACGAAAGTGACGCCGACGGCGAGGTTCTTGAGATACGCATATAGGCCGGCCGGGGCGCCGAGTCGCGGCCCCACAACCGCCGCATTCACCGTCCAGAACGCGAGCGCGGCCGCCAGCGGAAGTGTCGCCGCCAGCCGCCGGAATCGTCTGTTTTCCAGGGTGTCCACCCCCTTTGCAAAGCGGCCGGGCCGGCTTCAGACCGCGAAGGCAGGGCCACCGCGCGAGCCCGCCCCCACACCGGCCCGGCCCTCGCACCTACTGTTCGCCGCACGTCCCGTTATGGAACGTGGTGTGGTTGTCCATCGGATCGATGACGTACGGAGGCCCGCCGTCCGGCCCGCACTTCTTCAGACACAGAGTCGTGCCGGCGCAACCCGACACGCCGCACAGGCTGGCGGCGCACCCGCTGCCGATGCACGTGCTGCCGATGCAACCGCTTCCCAGGCAAGTGCTGCCGAGACACACGCTTCCGAGGCAATAGCTCTGCGCGCAGAGGCTCCCGGCACAGAAACTCGCGGGGTTGGCGCTGGCCGGCCACCACGTCGAATCATCCGAGTGCCCGGCCGGCGCGGGCGCCCCGGATTCCCACTCGGCGAGCGTCGCCATGAGCCGGGCTTCATAAAGGGGAGAGAGCGGGTAACTGGCCCGGGCGCCGCCGGACAGCGCAGCAATCAGAAAGAGAGCCACGAAGACGATGCGTTTCATCCCAACCACCTCCTCACAACCGAACGCATCCTGTTTCCTTACAGCCGGAGCCGAACCAATGCAACAAACGTGCCGACTTGAGGCGGGGTTCCGAGGCGCATGCGCCGGCGGCGTCAGCCGGTGGAGACGGTCTCGTACTCGCTCGCGGTGACCTCTTCTTCGACCATCTCGACCAGGGTGTCGAGGTCGGTCTTGTCGATTACGCGCATGAACGCCTCGACGACCTCGGGGTCGAACTGGCTTCCCGCGCAGCGCGCGAGTTCGTCGATGGCATCCTTGAGGTCGCGCTTCCGCCTGTACAGGCGGTCATGGATCATGGCGTCGAAGGCGTCGGCGACGCAGAGGATGCGGGCGCCCAACGGGATCCGGTCACCATCGAGACCATGGGGATAACCCCGGCCGTCCACGCGCTCGTGATGGTATCTGATCATCTCGATGACGGCGGCGGACGAGCCGGCCCGCTCGGCGATCTCGGCGCTCCTGTCGGGATGCGTCCACTTGTACTCCTCCTCTTCCATCTCGTCGAGCCGGCCGGGCTTGCGAAGCACACCGCTCGGCCACGACACCTTGCCGAGGTCGTGCCTGATGGCCGCTTCCTCGAGCTCCTCGACGAAGGGCTCGCTCCTTCCCATCTCCCGCGCTATGGCCACGCTGAACTCGACGACGCTCGCCGAGTGCCCGCCCGTGTACCGGTCCTTCTCGTCGATGGCCCTGGCGATCGAGCGGATGAGGCTGTCCTTGGTCTCCAGGAGGTGGAGACGGCGCAGAAGGGCGATATGCCGCCAGAATGTCGGGAAGAGGAAGAGAGGCACGGCGGCCCACAGCCCGAGCATATCGTTGCTGAGGAGTATGGCGTAGCCGCAGACGGCATAGGTCAGGGGCTCGGGAAACACCTTGAGGTAGTTGCGCTGCCAGAGTCGCCTCGGCGACAGTCCCGTCCGGGCGAGCAGGGCCGCTTGCGCCATTGTCTCCATGAGGTAGAAGGTGGAAACGCTGAGGAGGAAGGGGATGAGCTCGGCGAGATTCTCGTGGACGCCGAGATCTCCGGCGATCCGCCCGCCGATCCGGTACATCCCCCACGAAGCACACCCGGCCAGGACGAGGACGAAGCCGTAGGAAGACGCCGTCGAGAGCCTCGTCGCCAGGGACTTGTGCTTGATCAGGGAGGTGATCCCCGGCAGCCGCCCGCCGCCCCACTCCTCCGGCGCGTCGCTATCGCGCTCCCCGCGTTCCTTCTTCGGGCGACGCCCGTTGTGCCCGTTGTAGCCGTTGAAACCGTTGGCGAGGCCGCTGCTGAAGTCCTTTGTCGACGAGAGCGCCGTGCGCGGATTGTGAACCATCGCCCACGCTATCGCGGCCAGACCGAACACCACCGCATAGAGCGGTCCGCCGGCCACCGCCATGGGGAAGACGATGGCG
>JALGWA010000413.1 GCA_025774425.1 bacterium | reverse complement strand
AGACCTCACCGAAATCGACCGAGGTGGGATCGACCGCGATGTCAGGCGCGCCCGTCACGTGCAGCGTAACCGGAACCGTCACGGGATCCTCATCCGGGTCATTGCTCGCGATCGAGATGGTTGCCTCGTAGTCGCCGCCGAGAAGCCCGGTTGCGTCGAATGCCACGGCGACGTCAAACGAACCACCGCCGTAAACCCTTCCCGACCTCGGTGCGACGTCCACCCACTGGGGCATCTTGGCGATCTTGATCGCCAGGCCGTCGTGTACGTAATCGTTGTTGAAGACCACCTCCAGACCGTCATCGCGGGCGGCGTTCTGTATGCCCACCGTGGCGCTGTTCTTCGGATCGCCCATGGTGAGATACTGGTAGAGAATCGTGCCGTCCGGATAGAGAACGACCTCGAACGTGTAATTGCCTCCGGTGCTGTAGTGGGGCACGTCATGGTACTCGACGACGAGTTTCGTGCCGTCGTTGTAGTAATACGCCCTGCTCACTCCGCCGAAGTCGAGGTCGTCCCAGAAGGGTGCGACCAGGTTTTCGGGAGCACCGGTGTTCGGAATAGGCTGGTTCGAATAGGCCGTACTCGTCGACGTGAAGGAGATGAAACCGTTCGTGCAGATGTTGAACGAATCGTAAGTGTTACCGTAGAACTCGAAATCGAACCCGATGGGATACGGACCCGTGTTCTGATCGTCGCCGCTCATCGAAACAGGCGTTCCGACTCCGGTGATGTCCACCCAGGCGAAGGTCGGCCCGCCAGGCTCGTCGCTGTCGATCCAGCGGTACCCGGTGGCGTCCGGGCCGCCGCGGCCTTCGATCACGGGATCGCCGGTCCTCGGATCCACGCCGTCCTTGGGGACGTCGACGTACTCGCCCATGACGGTCGTCCCGAGTATCAGCGTCGGCTCGGCGATCTCGAAGTCCAACGTGCCCTCGCCGACATTGTAAATCGTCAAGGTCTGGGACGAGGCACCGCCGGAGATCAGATCCTCGGCGAAAGACGTCGGGGCGATGTCGATGTCTGGGACACCGAGCGTCGTACCCATCGCCACGTTCGAGATGTCGGAGTAATTCCCGTACTCGTCGATGACCTTGACCGCGAAGTAATACGGCGTGTTGAAGTCGAGGCCCGTCACCGTCATGTGTTCCGGCGTGCCGGACGGTCCCGGGTCGGGAGCCCCGTAGTCACGCGCCGCATCGAAGAAGTTGCCTTCGTCTATGGGCGACGTAGAGTAGCGGACATCGTAGTAGCTCGCGGTGCCCGTGAAGCCGTCGTCACCCGTCGCGGTCCAGTCGAGGTCCATGGTGTTGGACGCCGGATTGCCGGCCGCGAGATCGTCGACGGCCGCCGGCGGGATGCTGTCGGGCTCGGCTATGCAGTTGAAGACGTTGAGCCTGCCTTCGCTGACGCACTTGCCCGCGAGGGACGGGACAGGGTCCACCGAACTCAGTATGAGCGCCTTCACCTGGTCGACCGTCATCGCCGGAAAGCGGCCCATAATCAGCGCCGCTGCGCCCGAGACATGTGGCGTCGCCATGGAGGTTCCGCTCAGCGTCCCGTAGGAGTTGCCGGGAAACGTGCTGTAGATGTCGTCCCCGGGAGCCCCGAGGTCGACGGACGTCAAGCCCCAGTTGCTGAAGCTGGCGAGATCGTCGTTGTGGTCCGTCGCCGCCACCGAGATTATGTTCCCGACATCGTAGGACGAAGGGTAGTGGGGGGAAACATCCGTGTCGGTGGAGCTGTTCCCCGCCGCCGCCACGAACAGGATGCCCGCGGCGTAGGCGGCCTCGATCGCGTCTTCGAGGGCCTCCGAGTAGCCGCCCCCGCCCCAGGAGTTGCTCATTACGTCGGCGCCCATCATGACCGCGTATCCGATGGCGTCGATGGCGTCGGACGTCGAGCCGCTGCCCCCCGAACTCAAGAACTTGCAGGCCATGATCTTGACCGTCCAGTTGACGCCGACGACGCCGATGCCGTTGTTGCCGACGGCACCTATCGTACCTGCACAATGCGTCCCGTGGCCGTGGTCGTCCATGGGGTCGTTGTCGTCATTGTAGAAATCCCAGCCGTGAACGTCGTCGACGAAGCCGTTGCCGTCATCGTCGATACCGTTGCCGGGGATTTCGCCCGGGTTGGTCCATGCATTCGCGGCGAGGTCCGGATGCGTGTAATCGGTGCCGGTGTCTATCACAACGACGACGACGTCGTCGGAGCCCGTGAAGACGTCCCACGCCCGCACGGCGTCCACATCGGCGCCTGCGGTGCCGCCCGTCTGGCCGGTGTTGTGAAGCCCCCAGAGCTGGTTGAACATGGGATCGTCCGGAGTCTCGTACACCGTGACGATGTAATCG
>JALGWA010000412.1 GCA_025774425.1 bacterium | reverse complement strand
CCGCAATAGCGGCACGCCGCGGTTGACAGTCCCGGTTCCCGTTCGTAGCGTTCATGCGACCAGCGGGTGGCGGCCGGGAAGCCGCGTCTAGGTGCGCGGCGGCTGGGCCTCAGCCAGCAAGCGGTCTCGGAAGTCGGCCAGAGGCACAGCGCCTTCGTCGCCCTGTTCGCGGGACCGCACCGCAACAGTCTGCCCCTCCCGCTCTTTGTCGCCGACCACGAGCATATAGGGCACCTTTTGGGCCTGGTTGTCGCGAATGCGGTAGCCCAGGGTTTCGCTGCGAGCGTCGAGTTGCACCCGCAGCCCGGCCGCGAAGAGCTCGGCGCGGACGCGCTCCGCGTAGTCCTGGTGCCGCTCGGCGATGGGAAGCACGACCGCCTGGACCGGCGCGAGCCAGACGGGAAAGGTACCGGCGCAGTTCTCAATGAGCGCGCCCAGGAAACGCTCGATGCCGGCGAGGACGACGCGGTGGACCATGGTTGGGCGATGCTCGCGACCGTCGTCGCCGACATACGTCATATCGAACCGCTCAGGCAGGTTGAAGTCGCATTGAATCGTAGGCCCCTGCCACTCACGGTCCAGGGCATCGCGGAGTTTGACGTCAATCTTGGGCCCGTAGAAGACGCCCTCGCCGGGATCAACCTCGTACTTTTCGCCGTGGTGTTCCAGGGCCGAGGCCAGAGCGCCCGTAGCGCGCTCCCACATCTCGTCCGTGCCCAGCGACTTCTCGGGTCGCGTGCTCAGGTAGATATCATAGTGCTCGAACCCGAACGTGTGCAGCATGTCCTTGGCGAAGTTGAGAACGCCGATGAGTTCGGCTTCCAGTTGGTCCGGGCGGCAGAAGATGTGGGCATCGTCCTGCGTGAACCCGCGGACCCGCAGCAGGCCGTGGAGCACGCCGGCCCGCTCGTGGCGGTAGACCGTCCCCAGCTCGAAGTAGCGGATCGGCAGGTCGCGATAGCTGCGAGTGTGCTGTTTGTAGATCAGGATATGCCCGGGGCAGTTCATGGGCTTGATGCCGTACGAGCGGCCCTCGATCTCCGTGTAGTACATCGGGTAATTCTGCTGGGCGTGGCCGGACGTCTCCCAGATGTCGGCTTTAACCAGGTGAGGCGTGACCACGAGCTGGTAGCCGCGCTTCAGATGCTCCCGAATGAGAAAGTCCTCGATGACGTGGCGGAGCATGGCTCCCTTGGGATGGTAGTAAACCAGGCCCTGGCCGGCTTCCTGATGGAAGCTGAATAGGTCCAGTTCGCGACCCAGGAGGCGGTGGTCGCGTTTCTTCGCCTCTTCCAGGCGGGCGAGGTACTCGTCGAGTTCCCTCTGCGTCGGGAAGCAGGTGCCGTAGATGCGCTGGAGCATCGGGCGGCGTTCGTCTCCGCGCCAGTAGGCGCCGGCGACGTTTAGCAGCTTGACGCGGCCGATCTTGCCGGTGTCGGGCAGGTGCGGGCCGCGGCAGAGGTCCACGAAGTCGCCGTCGTGGTAGAGCGTCACGACCCCGCCCTCGTTCACCTGGGCTTCGTCCGCCGTTTCCTCGTCGGCCGCCGCCTGCTGCAGATCGTCCAGGATCTCGACCTTGTAGTCTTCTCCGGCCTGCTCAAATCGCGCGCGCGCCTCGGCCAGCGGAAGCTCTTCCCGGACGAAGGGCGCGGCCTCGTCAATAATCTGTTTCATGCGGGCCTCGATGCGCTCGAGGTCCTCGGCACTGAAGGGCGTGTCGCTGTCGAAGTCGTAATAGAATCCGTCCTCGATGGCGGGCCCGATGGCCAGCTTCGTGCCCGGGAAGAGGTCCTGAACCGCCTGGGCCATGACGTGGGAAGTGGAATGGCGATAGACCCGGCGGCCCTCGGGATCGGCGAAGGTTAGGATGGCGACCTCGGCATCCTCTTCCAGCGGCGTGCTCAAGTCAACGAGTTGACCGTTGACGCGGGCCGCGACCGCAGCTTGGGCGAGCCGGGGGCCGATCTGCTCGGCCAGGGCCGCGGCAGTGGTGCCCCGCTCGCACTCGAGCACGGACTTGTCCGGAAGCGTCACCTTGATCGTTCCCATGGGGCACCAACCTCTCGGCTTGGTTTGGACGCTGCGTCGCGGCGGACAACAGCAGCGACGCGAAACGAGCAAAGCCGCGCCCCGGCAGTCCGGGACGCGGCTTCAACGACACTTCCTAGCTTCGCCGTGCATCCGAGGACTGCGGGCGTCAGGGCGCCCGCCCGGTAGTGCCGCCTGTAGTCCCCAAATGCACCGGCTTCATGATCTTGGATGGTGTCCGGTGTAGGATTTGAACCTACGACCTCTTCCGCGTCAAGGAAGCGTTCTCCCCCTGAACTAACCGGACACACCCTATTTATAGCATAACCG
>JALGWA010000411.1 GCA_025774425.1 bacterium | reverse complement strand
AGATAGGCGTCTGCGTTATGGTCGAGAACTCGGGGCACGGAGGGTCGGTCGCCGCCCCGATCGCCGGCCGGCTGCTCGAGCGCTATTTCGAGCGCCGGGACGCCCGGGTGGCGGCACGATGAGCGGCGCCATGAGAGGGCTGGTGACGGCGCTGGGGATCGCGGGAGCCGTCAGCGTGGTCTCGATTTACAGCAGCACACTTGCCGAACACGGTGCATCCCTGGCCGGGAGGCAGGTGATCTGGATCGCGGTCGGCCTCGTCGCGATGTTCGTCATGCAGCGCGTCCGCCTCAAGACGGTTTCGGCCCTTGCCTACGCCGTCTACGGCCTTTCCGTCGTCATGCTCGTCCTCGTGCTCGTCATGGGCACGGGACCACACGGGACGAAGCGCTGGTTCGACCTGGGCGTATTGAGATTCCAGCCGTCCGAGTTCGCGAAACTGGCCGTGATCCTGGCGCTGGCGCGCCATCTGTCCGAGACGAAGACGTCCACCGACTCGCTGCTGAGGGTCGTCAAGGCCCTCGCGATCGCCGGCCTCCCCGCGCTCCTCATCCTGTATGAGCCCGCCCTCGGGGGGGCGGCCGTGACGGGCTTCCTCGCGCTTCCCATGCTCTTCGCCTCCGGCGTGAGCCCGCTGCTGCTCGTCTATCTCTTGAGCCCCGTGTTCGCGTTCATGTTGATGAGCGGCGTCGCCATGAAGAGCGGGCTTTGGACCTGGCTCATACTTACCGGCTACCTCGCCGGCATCAACTACCTGGGCAGGTTCAGGACGTCGACGGCCGTTCTCATGGTCGTCCTGAGTCTCGGCGCGGGCGCCTCCGCCGGCAGGATCTGGATGGGCCTGGAACCCTATCAGCGGCAACGCGTCGAGGCTCTCTTCAACCAGAAGGAGCTGCGGTACAGCGCCGCCTTCCACGCCATCCAGTCGAAGATCGCCATCGGTTCGGGCCGAATCACGGGCAAGGGCGTCTTCGGGGGCACCCAGAAGGCCCTCGGCCTGGTGCCGGCCCAGCACACCGACTTCATCTTCTCGGTCATCGGCGAGGAGACGGGTTTCCTGGGTTCCGTATTCGTGCTGGTTCTCCTCTTGTACATATGCGTCAAGGTCTTCGGCGTGGCCGGGGCGGTCAGGAATCGGTTCTATTATCACGTGTGTTTCGGGGTGGGCAGCGTCATGCTCATCCAGATCTTCATAAACGTTGGCATGAACCTCGGAATAACACCGGTGACGGGTCTCCCGCTTCCCTTTATCAGTTACGGCGGTTCGTCCACGGTGGTAATGTGGAGCGCCGTCGGCCTCGTGCTGTCCGCCTTCGGAGGCAGGCGTGAGTACTGAGTGATACCGGAGGTTTACCGATGTACCGGACGATATTCGACTTCGGCGCCGTCGGCATCCGCTCCTACGGCGTGATGTTGGCGATCGCGTTCTGGGTGGGCATCGAGGTGTCGGCGAGGATCGCCCGGAGGCGGGGCCATGATCCGATCGTGATGGTGGATCTGGGGCTGGTCATACTCCTGTCCTCGGTGGTCGGGTCCCGGCTTCTCTACGTCGTCACCCACCTGGGGGCCTTCCGCGGCGACCCCTGGGGCGTCTTGAGAGTGTGGGAGGGCGGTCTCACGTTCTACGGCGGTTTCATCGCCGCGGTGGTCGCGGGCGTTCTCTATCTCGTCCTGAAGAAGCTGCCGGTCGGGGAGATGACGGATATCCTCGCTCCCCAGATCGCGCTCGGCATCGCCATCGCCCGCATAGGCTGTTTCTTGAACGGCTGCTGCTTCGGCAAGGAATCCACGCTTCCCTGGGCCTGCGTGTTTCCGCCCGATTCCCTGGCGGGCTCGGTGATGGACGGCGCCCATATCCATCCCACGCAGATCTACGCCGTCATCGCCAACGTGGCGATCGCCGTCGCACTCTGGCGCCTTCTGAGCAAGCGCCCGGCTCCGGGTTCGGTCTTCGCCGGGTTTCTCATGCTCTACGGCGCCTGGCGCTTCGTCATCGATTTCTGGCGCTACTACGAGGAAGGCATGAAGATCGGCATCGCCGGCTTCGACGTGACGTGGAACCAGATCGCCAGTGTCATCGCGGTAGTCGTGGGAATCGGGCTCCTGCTCTGGAGTGGAAAGCATGGCGGGACGCGGTATGGCGCAGACAGCCGGGCTTAAATCGATATGCCGTTTCGGCACGGACCTCCTCAGGGTGTTCATGCCTCCGCTCTGCGGCGTCTGCGGAGAGGCGCTGGCGTCCGGCGAGGTGCGGCTCTGCCGGCGCTGCATGGTGGACATCGCCGCCGGGGCGGGGGTCGACGAGAGACGGGTCGACCTGGGCGGCGGCCGGTCGATGCGGGTCGTCCACCCGCTGGCATACACCGCCG
>JALGWA010000410.1 GCA_025774425.1 bacterium | reverse complement strand
CCGTGCTCTTCTCGCAGGACATGAACACGGTGCAGGACCTGCACTGGTTGCCCGAGCGGGCGATCAAGTTCGCGCGGGGCGATGCGATCCGAGTGCAGTGGGCAAACTCGGACGCCCGCACCTACGGACTCGAACTCCTCTGGACCGCGCTCGGGGTGTGATGGCGCCATGCTGAGGATCAACGGGCGCATCGCACAAGCCGCCCCGGCCAAGCCGAAGAGGACGTCGGAGAGGCAGCGGGTGGAGTTGCGGCACAAGGGCGGTGGGTGGTACGAGCTGCCAGACGGCCGCAGGGTGAAGGGAAGGCGCGCCGCGGAGCGGGCCATGCTCGAGGAGGGTTAAGCCGTGGGAGCTCTGACGCTCGTGCAGGCGCCGGCCGTGGAGCCGATCACCCTCGATGAGGCAAAGGCCCAGTGCCGGGTGGAGCTCGACTTCGCGGCCGACGACACGTTGCTGGAATCCTATATCGTCGCCGCGCGGCGGTACTGCGAGGGCCTGCAGAACCGCGCCTACATCACCCAGACGTGGGAGCTCGCCATCAGCGCATGGCCGGATCGTGACTTCATCCGCGTGCCGCTGCCGCCGCTGCAATCGGTCGAGGGTGTCCTCTACTACGACGTCGACGGGGCGGAGCACACTCTCGATGCCGGCGATTACATCGTCGACACCCGGAGGCAGCCCGGGCGGATCGTGCTGGCCCACGGGAAGGCCTGGCCCTCGAGGCTCCTCCGGCCAGCCAACGGCATCGTAATCCAGTTCACTGCCGGCTACGGCGACGAGGCGGCGGACGTGCCACAGGAGATCAGGCACGCGATGCTGCTGTTGATCGCCCACTGGTACGAAAACCGCGAAGCCTCCGTCACGGGCGCCAGCGCGAAGGTGAGCACGCACATAGCCGACGGTGTGAGGAACCTCCTGGGCCTTGACGGGGTGATGGCCGTATGAGGGGCGCGGGCAGGCTGAGGCACCGCGTCACGATCCTCGCGCCGCCGGATCCATCCGCGACCGACGAGGCCGGCCAGCCGATGGACGAATGGACCGAGGTTGGCACCCGGTGGGCAGAGGTGCGCGACCTTGCCGGGAAGCGGCTATGGGCAGCCCAGCAGGTCCATGCCGAGGCGCGCACCGAGGTCCGTATGCGGTGGACCGGTGCCGTGACCGAGGGCATGCGGATCCGGCACGGCGGCCGCGTCCTTCAGATCATCGGCATCCCCGCCGATCCGGACGGCTACAGGCGCGAACAGCTGTGCCTGTGCCGGGAGGTGAGGCCGTGAGAATCGAGATCGACGTCAAGGGCCTCGAGGAGCTCAGGCGCAGGGTTGGAAGCATCCTCACGGTGCTCGATGGCCGCGATGTCGAAAACGTCCTAGTAGGCGGCGCGCGGGTCATTCTCGCCGAGGCCAGGCGGCGGGCGCCGAGGGGCCCCACGGGCAACCTCATCCGCTCCATCAAGGCCAAGAAGGGCCGGCGCCGGGGCAGGCTATTCAGCATAGCCTTCTGCGCCGTCGATCGCAAGATCGCTCCTCATGCCCACCTCGTCGAGTACGGCACCGGGCCCCGCTATCAGAAGAGGCCGAAGAAGTACGTCGGCGAAATGCCCGCAAAGCCCTTCTTCCGGCCGGCGGTCGAGGCCACCAAGGCCGAGGTGGCCCTCAAGGTCAATCGAGGCATCATGCAGCTCCTCGGGAGGAAGCTGAGATGATCCGCCGGGCGATCGTCAATCACCTGAAGGCGGCGCCCGGCGTGACGGCCGTCCTGGGTGGCCGGATATACCCCCTCGAGATCCCGCAGAACCTCGAAACGTCTCCGGCGGCCTCCGTCGCCCTGTCGAGCGCGACCCGGTCGCACTCCAAGGAGGGGCCGATGGGCCTGGTTCAGGCGGAGATCTTCGTCGTCTGCTGGTCGAGGAGGGTGTTGGAGGCCGAGGACGCCGCCAACGCCGTGCGCAAGGAGCTTGATGGGTTCCGGGGGCCGCTGGAGGGCCTGACCATCCGCAATATCCGCAGCGGCACCGAGAGGGACATGGACGAGTACATCGACATAGTGGGCGCCTACGGGATCGCTGTGGACTACACCATCGATTACGAGGAGGTATGAGGCGATATGGCCGACAGGATGATCGGCGTCGACATCCTGGTCCATGTGAATGTCGGGACGGAGGAAGTGCCGGACTGGCAGGCCGTAGGCGGGCAGCGGGGCGCGAGCCTGAGCGAGTCGCGCGATTCGATCGACGTCAGCTCGAAGGACTCCGAGGGCATGTACCGCGAGAGGGAGTATGGCTTCGGCGAGTGGTCGATCAGCTGCGACGGCGTCTACGTCGAGTCGGGGACCGCTTACGCGCACCTCGTCAGCGCCATGCGGAACCGCGAGAAGG
>JALGWA010000409.1 GCA_025774425.1 bacterium | reverse complement strand
CCGAGGATGACGACGTTGTCGCCGTCCACCTGGATCACCGCCCCCGACGCGCCGCCCTTGTCGACGACGACGCGGCCCTCACCCACCCTCCGGTAGGTGATCATCTCAGCCTGCGTGCCGTCCGTATTGAACTTGACCGAGCTCGCGACATGGTACGTGCCCGGAAACACGGTCACCGTATCCCCCGGGACGAGCAGGCCCTCCTGGTCGCCGTTGTCGATGGTCGCCCAGGCCGTCGCCGGCGTGAGGCCGTCATCGGCGTCGTCCCCGGACGTGGAGACATAGTAGTTGCGCCCGGAGCCGGTTTCCTCGGCGCCCATATCCGGGGCGGCGCCGCTGTAGGGATAGCCGAGGTCCAGACCGGCGTCTATGGCCGGTGAGCCTTCCTGGAGCGTGAAGTCCCACGAGACGGGGGCGGTGAAGAGAGGGTCCTCGGAAATGCCGCCCGACGAGTCCGAGGCGCCGCCGACGTAGTCCCCCTCCGAGTTCGCCCAGACGTCGTTGAAGCCGCAGACGTCGTCGTCGGACAACACGAAGCCCCTGTAGTTGCCGACTATGATGTTGTTGAAGGCCCGCAGCCGGGTGTCGGCGTCCGGGGCGTACACGCCGTCCCAGCCGACGGTGTAGATGGTGTTGTGATGCACAAGGTTGCGCTCGGCCCCCGCGACGGCCTCCACCCCATCCTCGCCGCAGGAATAGATGATGTTGCGATAGACGAGGTTGTCACTGCCCTCGATGTGGATGCCGTCCCAGGCGACGCCGTAGATGAAGCAATTGCGTACGACGCAGTGGCTCCCCCGGAGGTACACGCCGTTGTGATTGCCGTCGGCAATCACGAAGCCGTCGAGTTCGACATAGTCGGCGTCCATGAACAAGACGGACCAGTCGACGCCCGGAATGGCGATCACGGCTCCGTGCTTTTCCACGGCGCGGTACACGATGGTGCTTTCCGCGGTGCCCGGGGACTGGAGCCAGGTGTAGATCCCCGGTGTGTACGTGCCGTTCAGCACATTCACCGTGTCGCCGGGCGCGAGAATCCAGAGATAGTCGCCGTTGTCGATGGACGCCCAGGCGCTCCCCGGGCTCAGGCCGTCGTTGTCGTCGTCCCCCGTCGGCGACACGTAGTAGTTGGTCGCCCCCGCCGCCCTCGCGAGGAGCAGCACGAGCACGATGGACACCCGAGCCGTGCGCATCGTCCATTTCAAGCGCATGTCCAGGACACACCCCTCCCGCGTACTTATCTCTTGTGCTTATCGGCACAAAAACCACGGGGTCAGAGCTCAAAATGCACAGTGCTCTGACCCCACCGGCATCGACGGGGCCGGAGCGGTGTGCATTTTGAGCTCTGACCCCACGGGGGCGGTGGGAGGGGTCGACAGCCGGCGGTGCGGCGTGATATAATGGATATCGGGAGGGACAGAATGGACGCGAGAAGGGCTTCGGGTGCCGCCGCCGTGCTTGTTGTGCTCGCCGTGTGCGCCACGGCGGTCGCAGGCGGGGTCGCGCGCCAGTCGGTCCGGCTCGAGGTCGCACCCGCGGTGGCGGTCGGCTGGACACAGCCTCCGGGCGTGTGCCGGGCGGACGAAGACCGCGGGGCTCGCGGCGACGGACGGACCCAGGCCCGGGTCCTCGTCTCGCCCCGGAGCTATCCCATGAAAGTCACCGCGGCCGCGGAGCCCGGCTCCCCCGTCGAGATCGAGTGGGGTCAGAGCTCAAAATGCACAACGAGCGCGACCGCGAGGATCACTCTCACCGACCTCTAGCCGGCTGCGATGTCTTCGCCTGCATCCGCCGGACGACCGGTCCGCATCCTTCCCGATACGACCTGGCGACGAGCGGCCGCGTGAGCAGGCCACACCCGCCGGAGTCCAGCAGCCGGGCGCACCTGCGGGGCCTCATTCGATGATCTCGGTCTTCGGATAGAAATTGCTCCAGGCGAACCAGAAAGCGAGGAGCGTGACTATCTCTTCCAGCTCCGTCCCCTCAAGGTCGCCCGCCGTGCACACGCCCCGGTCCAGGTCCCACTCCGAGCCCGTCTGCATGTCACGGACGGCGGAGCCCGCCACCCCGGCGCCCGGTGAGCCGCTCGCGGAAGAGGCGGGCTCCCCGCGCCCGAAAGTGAGCCGCATCGGCCCCGCCTTTGCGAGATACGCCCTGACGCCCCCGTCCCCCGCCCTCACCATGACGACCGGGTCCGGTCCCACCTCGGCGTTGACGATCTCGCCGGGGCCGAGCCTCTCGTCCGTGACCGCCAGAGCGTAAGGCCCGCGGGCGATGCCGTGCACCTTTGTCTTGGCGGGCATGCGGTCCCTGAGCCACTCGACCGTGAACATGCCGGTGCCGGTGCGGTCCGGATCCTTGAAGTAGCGCTCGTAGCGCGAACTCCTGATCTCTTCGTCCTTCTTGAGAACGAGCGTCCCCGGGAACTTCTGCTTCCACCATGACCAAGTCGTCTGGACCACGGGCAGGTCCTCGAGGTACTCGCCTGCGAGCTCGCCGCCCATGGCCTCTCCTGTGACATGGCTCCAGAGGGTCCCGGTCTCCTCGTCCATCATGATCAAACTGTTGCGCCAGAGCTTGCCGGATACAATCAACGTCAGCGTCGTGTCGTCGACCTCACGAACGTAGACCACGCTCGTATGGCAGAGAGGTCACCACGTGGCGGCGATCGGGACGCCGCCTATCTCATCGTTGACAATTTCATGCGCATCGAGATGCCAGAGCGAATAAGCCCTGGCCTCGCCGTCGAGGAAGATCCCCATGACCGGCTCCTCGGGTGACATCTGCGAATCCGCAGCCGCACCGCTGACGAACTCGGGCTCCATTATGGCCGGTATCGCACCCGGGGGCAGCACCGTGTACATGGTGTCCCCGTCGAACACGCCGTAGACCTCGGGCTCCGGGCGCTCCCCGGGCGGCGCCCCCGCGACC
>JALGWA010000408.1 GCA_025774425.1 bacterium | reverse complement strand
ACGCGACCAGGAGGGCGGCGAGGAGCAGCACGGCGGCTCCTGCGACCTTGGGCCGGGCGGCAACCGACCGGAGGACGGAACCGTATCCCTTGCCGGCGACCAGGCCCATGAGAATGATCGTCGTGACGAAGAACCCGCCCAGGACGCCGGCCATCACCAGCCTGCCGGTGACCGTTATCATGCGCTTGGGTATGTCCCAGTCCCAGTTGGCGTAGAAGATGCCGAGTGTGACGCCGAAGCTGGAACCGACCACGGACATGCACGGGATGATCAGCGCGGCAAGCGCCACGAAGGACCATGAGACCATGCCCGCCAGCCTGAACGCGAACGCCAGGGCCCACCCCAGGGGGACGAACACCGTGACGGGCAGCATGAACTTGGCCGCCAGCTTGCGCTTCACCGGGAGCGGGGCGCAGAGGATGCGCCAGAAGGACCGGCCCTCGATCGCGACGCCGTTCATGCCGAGATTCATCGAACCGATGAGGGCGAGGCCGCCGAGCGCAAGGAGCAGCACCGGCGAGTACGACACATCCGCTCCATGGCGCCGCGCGGTGAAGAACGGGAACGCGGCCATCATTATGCTTATCGTGGCGACGGGCATCATCTGCTGGAGATCGCGCAGGAAGAACCGGGCCGTGGCCGCCATGATCGCCCGCTCGGCCCTGGGCGCCCAGAACAGCGCGCCTTCGATCGGCGACCAGCCCCGGCGCTTCCTGGTCTTGCCGCCGCCGGGCACGACGCGCGCCCAGCCGGCGAGATACATCCTGCGCGCGACCACGATCGATATGCCGAAGAGGACTGCCGACGTTCCCATGAGGAGCAGCGCCGGGAGCACGGCCTCGGCCGGCCTGCCCGTCCCGAGCGCGGTCAAGGCCGAGGCGGCGTGATAACTGGGCAGCAGGCCGAGGGCGCCGCTCCCGCCCGTCGCGTAGGCCTGCATCCGGGCCGTGAAGTCCCTGATCTGCTCCGAGCTCTCGAGCGACGGCCGGATGAGCTGGAAGCCGATCCAGAAGGCGAGCCCCAGGGCCCCGCCGACGAAGCCGAGTACCTCCTTGACCTTCGAGGCGCGGACGAAGCGCGCTATGACGAAGCCCGCTATGGTGCCGATCGAGACGGGGATCGAGAGAAACGCTGGCAGCAACAATGCGATCGCCGCGTAGAAGTAGAAAGGCGCGCCGAAGGCCGTGCCGTAGCCGATGAGGACGGGGAGCGCGATGAAGACAGACACCATCGAGCCGGTCGCCAGCGCCTCGAGGTACTTGAGCGCGAACACGTCGGCGGTCCGGACGGGCGCCGCCATGAGGAGGGGAAGGTCGCTGGATAGGAAGAATATGTTGGTCGTCGTCGCGATGTCGAGTACGAAGGCCAGGACGAGGAGGGCGTGGAAGGTCACCGCGACTATCAGGCCGGCCATCAGCTCGCCGCCGGGCTGCACCATCTTGAGCGCGCCGAAGAAGCCCGACGTTCCGGCTATGAAAAGACCGAACAGGACCGAGAGGCCCGCGACGGACGCGATCCTGACTATCTTCCGGCGCCGTCCCACGCGGAAGACGCGCGCGACGAGCATCTTGAGTTTGAACCCGACCAGCCTGCGAAGCGTCATAGGCGTCCTACGACTCGAGGAACTTGATTATCTCCTGCTCCTCCGGCCCTCCCGTCAGCTCGAGGAATATGTCCTCGAGACTCGTCTTGCCGCCGTCCGCCCCGGCGCGCAGGTCGGGTATCGATCCGACGGCGACGAGTTCACCCTCGTTAATTATACCGACGCGGTCGCACATCCTCTCGGCGATCTCGAGTATGTGCGTGGACATGAAGACGGTTTTGCCCCGGACGCAGATCGCCCTGAGTACATCCTTGACCACCTTGGCGCTCCTCGGGTCGAGGCCCACCGTGGGCTCGTCGAGGACGACGACGCCGGGGTCGTGTACGAGAGCCGCCATTATTGCCGTCTTCTGCCTCATGCCGTGCGAATACGTCTCGATGAGGTCGTCGGCGCGTTCGGTCATCCCCAGCAGACCCAGGAGGTCCTCGATGCGCCTTTCGGCCGTCCGCCTGTCCACCGAGTAGAGTTCGGCGACGAATCTTAGGAGCTCGCGCGCGCTCAGTTTGCGGTAGAGGACGGGTGAGTCGGGGACGAGTCCGAGCAGGGCCTTGGCCGCCAGCGGATCCTTGAGGATGTCGTGGCCGCCGATCTCCACCGTGCCCGCGGTGGGCCGGAGGAGGCCGCTGATCATCTTTATCGTGGTCGTCTTGCCGGCGCCGTTGGGGCCGAGGAAGCCGAAGAGCTCGCCTGTGCCCACCTCGAGCGAGAGGTCCTTGACCGCCGCGAACCCGTCATAGTTCTTCGTCAGATTCTTGAGACTCAGCAAGTCACAG
>JALGWA010000407.1 GCA_025774425.1 bacterium | reverse complement strand
ATCGGAGTCGGGCCCAGGGCCCCTCCGCCGTTTGCAGCGTTCATGCGACACGCCCGCCGGGCCTCTCCCGCGGCGCGGCGTCGGCGCCGGTCTCCCGCAGGATGAGGGCCGCGCCCGTCACCTTATGAAGTAGCCCGAGACCCTCCAGGCGCCGTCCTTGCCGAGCATCGGCGTCACGGTCTCGACGGCCTTGGCCTTGTTCTCGAAGCTGCTTTCGAACTCGATGACGACGTACTCGCCGTCGGGAGCGCCGGGCAGCGAGGTCGTGTACTTCGTCGACTTGACCTCCCTGGAGAGCACCGCGCCCAGAGGGACCCTGCCGGCCGCCATGGTCTGCACCCATTGGTCGCGTGACATCGCGCTCTTGAAGTAGTCGGCGGCCTGCTCCCAGCTCTCGGAGTGCTTGCCGCCGTCCACCAGCGCCAGCCAGTCACGGGCCGCGGTGACGGCGGCCTGCTCGGCGTCGGCGTTGCCGTCGGAGGTCTTGGAACAGGACGAGACCACGAGCAACAACCCGATGAGAACGAGAAAGAGACGCGCTTTCATTCGGCATCCTCCTGTCGGCCAGCGCTCTGGTGCGCGCCGCCCTGCTTGCCGTCGAGATACCCGGCGAGGGCTTCATCCAGGGCGGCCTTGAACGCCGCGGGGTCATCCGGCGTGAAGAGCACGCGCTTGACCAGCCCTTCGGTCTTGTCGAGCACGACATGCTCGGCGAAGTTGGCCCAGTCCAGCTTCAGCGCGGGCCTGAAGCCCTTGAGATGAAGGTCCCCCTTGAGCAGGCCCTCGATCTCGGATTCCGAGACCTCGACCCGCTCGATATGCTCGAAGGGGATCATCATCAGCCCGAGATGCGTATCGAACTCGACGCGGTCGCCGTAGATGCGGTACTCCTGCCACAGGCCTGCCGCCTTGCTCGCGGAGACGTATATCGGCTCATCCATCATGCTCAGAACCCCTTTCATCAGCCGGCCCGGCTCAACTCCGGCCCGACGCGTGCATGAAACCCGCATGCGGCCCCGTCCGCCCCCCTATCGCGCCGGCACTCAACACCGTTATCACACAATCGCGCCGCTTTCAAACGCTTTCCGGGCCCCGCGCCGGGCGCGGACATCCCGACATTCGATTGACTTACCCGCCGCGCAGGAATTAGATTGTGCCGCGGAAAGGAGAACAACAACATGGACCTTTTCAAGATGGAGTGGCTCAAGGGGCTGTACAAGAGCGCATGGTTCCCGGTTCTTCCGCAGGCCGTGATACTCGTCTTCTTCGGCTACCTGGTGTTCGGCGGGCTGGGGATAAGCACCGACGACCCCGGCTTCGCCAAGATACTGCGCAACACCAACCTCCCCAACCTGATCGTGTGGTCCTATTGGTGGCCGCTCATCATATTGAGCGCCGTCCTCCTGGGCAGGCACTGGTGCACGGTCTGCCCCATGGAACTCGTGACGAGCGTAGCTGGACGGTTCGGGATGCGCCGCAAGGCGGGAAGGTTCTTGAGGTCCGGGTGGGCGATAACCATCTTCTACGCCGCGATCCTCGTCATCGGCATACACACCCTGGCGATCCATCGCGTCCCCCAGCGCATGGCCGCGTACATGCTGGTCCTGCTCGGCGTCGCGCTCGTGTCGGGGCTCATCTGGGAGAAGAGGGCGTTCTGCAGCCACGTCTGCCCCGTCGGGCATCTGCTCGGACTCTATTCCCTGCTGTCGTCGGCGGAATGGCGCGTCCGGGACGCGCAGGTCTGCGCCCGGTGCACGACCAAAGACTGCGTCGTGCGGGAGCGCCAGTACAACTTGACAGCGAGGTCGTGCACGTCGGACCTCTACCCCGCGAGGATAAAGGACAACAGGAAGTGCATACTGTGCTCGCAATGCCTCTCGGCATGCCCGCATGACAACCTCAGCCTGAGACTGAGGCGTCCCCTCAAGGATCTCCTCGGGAACCTCAGGCTCTCGTCCGCCGAGATCGCCTTCATCATGCTCGTGAGCGGATTCGTCGTCTACGAAGTGCTCTCCGAATGGAGCACGACCAAGGCCATGCTCATGGCGGTTCCCAACGCCCTTTCGAGTTCCTGGGGCGTTACCGGGATGTGGGCCGGGACGCTCAAGGCGGTCGTCCTCTTCGTCGCGGCGCCGCTCGCCTTCTTCGCGGTCTTCGCGGGCGCGGCGCGGCTCGCGGGCAACCGTTCCCTGCGGCGATCTTTCGAGGGCGTATCCCTGGCCGTCCTGCCCATCATGGGCGGCATGCACGTCCTCAAGGCCGTGATGAAGATGACGTCGCGCATCCCGTACTGGTCCCATGCTCTGGCCGACCGCGCGGGCGTCCGGACCGCAGAGGCCATCGCCGGCGGCGCGCTTCACCTGGACAAGGCCGTTCTCGC
>JALGWA010000406.1 GCA_025774425.1 bacterium | reverse complement strand
CACGGTCTCGCTGCTCATGCGCGGCCGCCTCGAGTCCGGGCCGACGCCGACGGAGGAGTTCTTCTACGGCGGCCCGCCCGGCTCGGAGCACCTTCCCGGGACGGTGCGCGTCTTGCGCGGGCTGCGACGTCCCGGAGCCGGGAGCGGGAGCAGGCCGGTGCGCGAAGCCGAGATAGTGGACGACATTCTCGGCGTGCTCTGACGGGCTCTGACCCCAGCCGATTGTGCATTCTTGGGGTCAGAGCACTGTGCATTTTGAGCTCTGACCCCTTTTTAGCTTGCGGTTGGGGATGCATGCGTGTATGCTGCTTCAGGTTCTCCTTTAAGCTAGTACCGCGAGACTAGTAAGGAGGTCTTCGAATGACCCCAGAAACGTGACGCGACCGGCCCTTCCGGGGCTGGTGTTTTTTTGCCTTCTTGATGTGCGACTCCCGTGGAAAGGAGCATCTATGACGAGGAAGGAAAAGGCCCGGATCATGGACGAGGCCGACATGATGCGGGTGACCAAACGAATCGCCCATGAAATAGTCGAGGCGAACAGGGGCGTCGAGGGTCTGGTGCTTGTCGGGATCAGGAGGCGCGGTGTCCCGCTGGCCCATAGAATCGCCGCGGCCATAGCGGAGTTCGAGGGGCGGGAAGTGCCCGTCGGGATGCTCGACATAACCCTGTACAGGGACGACCTGCAGCTCGTCGCGCGCCAGCCGGTTCTCAGGAAGACGGAGCTTCCCTTCGACGTCGACGGCAAGGTGGTCGTCCTCGTCGACGACGTCCTCTACACCGGCCGGACGGTGAGGGCGGCGATGGACGAGATAATGGACTTCGGCCGCCCGGAGGCCGTCAGGCTCGCAGTGTTGATCGACAGGGGTCACAGGGAGTTGCCCATAAGGGCCGACTACGTGGGCAAGAACGTCCCCACGTCGAGGAAGGAGATCATCTCCGTGAAGCTGGCGGAGCAGGATGGTGAGGACGGCGTAACCGTCGAGGAGTTGCAACCATGAGATTCGAGAGGCGAAACCTGCTCGGGCTCGAGGAACTCGAGCGAGGCGAGATAGAGTCCATCCTCGATACGGCCGAGTCCTTCGTGGAGATATCCGAGCGCCCGCTCAAGAAGGTGCCGGTGCTCCGGGGGATGACGGTCGTCAATCTGTTCTTCGAGCCCTCGACGAGGACGCGGATCTCCTTCGAGATAGCGGAGAAGCGGCTGAGCGCGGATACGGTGAACTTCGCCGCGACGACGTCGAGCGCGGTCAAGGGGGAATCGCTGAAGGATACCGCGCGGAACATCGAGTCGATGGGGATAGACATGCTCGTCATCAGGCACAGCGCGCCGGGCGCGGCGGCCTATCTCGCGGGGGTGCTCGACTGCCCCGTGATCAATGCGGGCGACGGCGCGCATGAGCATCCGACCCAGGCGCTGCTCGACCTGTTCACGGTCAGGCGGAGGCGCGGGCGCATCGACGGGCTGAACGTGCTCATAGTCGGCGACATACTCCACAGCCGCGTGGCGCGCTCCAATGTGTTCGGGTTCTCCAAGCTCGGCGCCGCCGTGACCGTCTGCGGGCCGCCGACCCTCATCCCCCCCGGCATCGAGGACCTCGGGGCGAAGGTCTCCTTCGATCTCCTCGAGGCGCTGCCGGAGGCCGACGTCGTGATGGTGCTGAGGATTCAGCGCGAGCGGCTCGGTGACTGCTTCTTCCCGACGCTCCGGGAATACTCCGACCTCTTCGGGCTCGACGAGAAGAAGATGGAACTGGCGAAGAGCGATGTCACCGTCATGCACCCGGGACCGATCAACAGGGGCGTCGAGATGACGCCGGGCGTCGCCGACGGTCCCTACTCGGTGATCCTCGGGCAGGTGAAGTACGGCCTCGCCGTGAGGATGGCGGTTCTCTATCTCTTGAGCGGAGGGGAGCTTTCAAGTGAAGATACTTATTGAGAACGGAAGGCTTATAGACCCTTCACGGGATATCGACGAAGAGGGCGACATACTCGTGGAGGACGGGTTGATCCGTCCGGCGCCGTCCGGCGCGGGCGCCGACGAGACCATCGACGTGCGGGGTCTGGTCGTCTGCCCGGGATTCGTCGACATGCACGTTCACCTGAGGGAGCCGGGAAGAGAGGACGAGGAGACCATCGAGAGCGGTGCGAGGGCGGCGATACGGGGCGGGTTCACGTCCGTCGCATGCATGCCCAACACGGCGCCGGTGATGGAGGGGGACGAGGGCGTCAAGTTCATACTCTCGAAGGGGCGCGATGCGGGCCTCGCACGAGTTTTCCCCGTAGCGGCGTTGAGCAGGAACCTGGAGGGCGAGACGCTGTCCGAGATCGGTGCGGCAATGCGTGCGGGCGCCGTCGGCATATCCGACGACGGCATGCCGGTGATG
>JALGWA010000405.1 GCA_025774425.1 bacterium | reverse complement strand
CGGGCGGCACCATGCTCATCGATGCGGGCGACAACGGGGCCGGGACCGATATCGTCGTTCCCTACTTGCAGATATACGGATTGCAGGCGCTCGACTACATAGTGGCGACCCACTACCATTCCGACCACATCGGCGGAATAGACGAGGTCGTCTCTTACCTCGGCATCGACTCCGTGAGGGTGGCCGTGTACGACAGGGGCTGGTCGTACTCGTCGCCGACGTACTCCAGCTACGCGTCGGCCGTCGCCGCCAAGCGCACCACCATAACCGACGGTCAGGTGATCGACCTCGGCGGCGGCGTGACGGTGACGTGCGTGGCCGTAAACGGCAACGGCGTTCTCTCGCCTCCTTTCGATGAGCAGTACAATGAAAACGATCTCTGCGTCGCGCTCGTGCTCGAGTACTCCAACGGCTTCAGATTCTTCGTCGCCGGGGACCTGTCGGGCGCGACCGTCGGGGAGTACAACGATATCGAGACATCGCTGGGGCCCGAGGTCGGCAGCGTGGACGTCTACAGGGTCGATCATCACGGCAGTTACGCCAATTCGAACTCCAGTTTCCTTTCCAATCTGCTTCCGACGGTCTCCATCATCTCGGTCGGGGACGGCAACCCTTACGGCTATGTCCACCAGGAGGCCATGGACAGGCTCATCGCATGGGGCAGCAACGTCTACCAGACCGAAGCGGGCGAGGGTGCCTCGATTCCGGCCGGCAGGGGCAGAGTTGTGGACGGGGATATCGTCATCGAGGTGGATTCGACGTTCTACACGGTGGATGTCACCGATTTCTACGAGCTCGGCGACACCGGCCTTCCAATCAGCGCAGTCAGGGTGAACGACGAGTACGGCCAGCCCTTGCTCCTAGCCGAGCCCGTGATCCTGCGGGGCGTCGTCACGGTCGCGACGGGCACGTTCTCGAGCCTCCACAATGACATCTTCATCCAGGACCCCACCGGCGGTGTCAACGTCTACAAGAGGAACTCGACCACCCCCGCGCTCGCTCTGGGCGACAGCGTCAAGGTGAGCGGCCTGGTGGACCAGTACAGAGGTCTTACGAGAATCTCGAGCCCCACGATCACGGTCGAGGCGACGGGCCTTCCCGTCCCCGAACCCGTCGTCCTGACGACGGCCTTCGTCGACTCCGGCGGGGAGGCCTATGAGGGCTCGCTCGTCAAGGTCGTCGGCGCGGCCATAACGGGCGGCACCTGGCCCGACGAGGGCGCGGACGGGACCGTCACCCTGGACGACGGCTCCGGCGAGTGCACGATGTACATAAGCAGGTACACCGACATCGACGGCACGCCCCAGCCCGACGGTTACCTAGACATCGTCGGTGTTCTCACCCAGGACGATCCCTCGTCTCCCTACTTCTCGAACTACCGGATCCAGCCGCGCTCGACCGCGGACATCGATTCGACGACCTCGGGCGTCCCTGCCGGAGGCCGGGAGACGGGCCTGATTGCACGGGTGCTTCCCAATCCCGCGCGCGGCGCCATGAGGATATTCTTCGGCCCGGGCTCGGCAGGCGCGAGGCGGATCGCATTCTACGACCTGAGCGGCCGGAAAGTCGGCGAGGGCGAGGCGCGTGCGGGCGAGGACTTCTACGACTGGGACGCGACTGGTCTCGCCAGCGGCGTCTACTTCGTCGTCGTGACGGACGGCACGGCGAGCGCCGCCGCCAAGGTCGTCGTCATACGGTAGCGTCGGGGCCGTGCGCGGCCGCCTTTTGTGAGCGGCCTACTGGATGTATCCGACGGCCCGCAACTGCTTCTCGATCTTCGCGGTATCGTGGCGACTCAGGCCCGCCGGCTTCCTGTATCCGGACACGCCCGAGGTCGCGAGGCAGAGACGCGCTAGCGTCGCCGGAGTGAATGCGGCTTCCGGGACATGCCCGTCGACCTCATCCGGAGCCGGCACCCCGAGGTAGGCGAGAATGATGGGCGCGACGTCGACTATCCGCGCCGCGACGTCCCGTCCGGGGACGACGCCCGCCCCGAACAGCCCCAGCGAGCCCCTGCGCCTGTGGTAGCCCGTGTGGGTCCAGAGGGGGTTGGGACCTCTGTCGAGAATGCGCAGGTCGGCCGTGCGCGGCAGCCTGGAGAAGAGGTAGCCCGGCCTCTCCAGGCAGACCACGTCCGGCGCCTTGGCGAGATAGGGTCCGCTGTAAATATCCTCCTTGACGTAGACGGAGTCGACCATGTCGATGCCTCGTTCGGGGTCTTCCAGCCCGCGCAGGCTCTCGATCAGCCGATTCCTTATGCCCGCGTACTTCTCGTCGGCGTTTCGCCCGCTGACCTCTATCTTGAAAACGCCGCCGAAGAAGTCGGCGCAGAGCACCTCGCCCGCCTTTCCGACCGCGCGGTAGGCGAAGTTGCGGGCGTTGATGGT
>JALGWA010000404.1 GCA_025774425.1 bacterium | reverse complement strand
GCTCGATCTCGGCATACGACGCGGCGCTCGTACTCCAGTACGTCGTCTGCGACGATCCTCTCGACGATTGCCCGTTTGACGTCTGCGTGGACCAGGCGGCTTTCTCGCTCGAGACGGTGTACCCGCAGCAGGTGGCCGCGGACGTCAACTGCTCGGGTGTGCTCACGGCGTTTGACGCGTCGCTCATACTGCAGTATGTCGTGGGTGCCATACCAACCTTCCCGTGCCCCGACCCGTGGGCGTGGTTCCTGCTCGAGGCCTGCGGCAACTGCGCTCCGGCGTGCCCGTACGACTTCGACTGGGTGGGCGTGCTGATCGGGGACGTGTCCGGCCCCGTGCCGGCGAGCTTCGCAACCGTCGAGGCGGGGAACGCCAAGCTCGGCATCCCGAGGCATTTCGCGGACAAGGTCGAGGTGCCGCTGCTGGTCGAGGACGTGAGCGGCGTGTTCTCGATCGAGTTCGAACTCAAGTTCAACGCGGATGACCTCGGTGTCATCAACGTCGTGCCCGCCGGCCTCGCCAGCGGCTTCATGATGGCGTTCAACGCCGACGGAGAGGATCTCCTCATCGCGATGAGCGCGGCGCAGCCCATAGAAGGGTCCGGAAGGGTGGCGATGATCACCTTCCAGAAGCTGCACTCGCGCGTGCCTGCTGCGAGTCCGCGCGTCTGGATCGTCGACGGCTTCTTCAACGAGGGCAGTCCCGAGATGAACATCCTGCCCAGCGAGTACGGCAGGGAGATCTGGAGACTCGACCTCATGCCCGCGTCGCCCAATCCGTTCACGGAGCAGACGGCACTGGAGTTCAGCCTGCCCGAGGCGGCCGACGTCATGCTGGCCGTATATGATGTAAAGGGCCGGCTGGTGCGAACGCTGGAGAGCGGCCGGGTATCGGCCGGTATCCACAGGGTCACGTGGGACGGCGTGGATGATACCGGTGCCAAGGTTGCAAGGGGCGTCTACTTCTGCAGGCTGGAGACGGCGGGCTTCTCGGCGACCGAGAAGATCGTCATGCTGAGGTAGCGGACCGGGAGTAAGACCGAGGAGGTTGTGTTTCATCCGACCGGGGTTCACGGGCCGAGGCCCGGGACCCCGGTCGAGCGCATCTGGACTAATCACTTATCCTACAATGAGTTACGGCGGCTCCGCCCGCCACCCCGCACTTTCCGTATCCAATATGGTTTTTGTTATGCCTCAATCAGTTGACATATCTCAAGGGTTGTGATAAACTTCATTTGTTGGGAGTGGTGAAGCGGACCTTCGCTGCGGGACGGTTTTCCACAGGGAAGTGCAAAACTGAATAGGCCACGAGGTTTTTGCATATTGCGACGCAGCCAAGAGTCAGGTCAGCTAAGCGGGAACTGCCGACGGTTGCACGAACGAGGAGGTGTACCCGACCGTGGGTCGTCCGGGCCTGCATGCCGCGAGCGGCATGGAGCCTGAGAACGCGGTCGGCGAGCCGCCTGCGTTACGGAAAGGAGAGAGGATGATGCAGCGGAGTATTATTGGGAGAGCGCACTTGTGCGCTCTGGTGGTGCTCTCTGTCGTGGCGGTGTCGGCCATCGGGATACTCGCCACCGAGGTGGGGAACGACCAGTGGACGGACCAGCAGCCTGATGGGAACGGGTACTGTCCGACGGTGCCCATGAGGGCCTACCCGGCATACCGGCCCGCCCCGGTGCTTGGAAGCGCCCCTCTTGGCGCGACGCTCACCCCGGAGTCACTGGACGTATGGCTCGGCCCGGGTGAGTCGGTCGTGGAGGACAAGCTCCTCTTCATCCCCAAGGACGAGCTTCCACCCAAGGCGGACATCCTCATCTGCTTCGACCTGACGGGCAGCATGGGGGGCGAGCTGGAGAAGGTCAAGGAGCACGCCGTCGAGATCATGGAGGGCGTGCGGGAGATGGTTCCCGACACGTATTTCGGGGTCATATCACACATGGACTACCCCGGCTCATACAGCGGCTGCGGCTACGGCGCCCAGTACGGCGACCCGGCCGACGGCGATCTGCCGTACATGCTCAACAGGCCCCTGACAGGGGACCTCGTCGCCGTGCACAACGCGATCAACGCCCTCTCGCTGGGGGACGGCGCCGACGGGCCGGAGTCTTACAGCCGCGCCCTTTATGAGACCTACACGGACAGAGGCATAGCGTGGAGGCGGGGCGCGAAGAAGATCGTGCTGCAGTGGGGAGACAATGTGCCTCACGACTGCCACTACGGCGACTGCAACGGGCTTCCGGGAACGACGGGGCCCGATCCCGGCCCCGACGGCGTTGCGGGAACGGGCGATGACCTCGAGATCCTCGATGTCATCGACACCATGGCCGATTTCGACATCACGCTGGTGTCGATGTACAGCGGCCTTTCGATGAACAGGCTGAAGCTCTGGAAC
>JALGWA010000012.1 GCA_025774425.1 bacterium | reverse complement strand
ACCCGCGGCCGCGGGTGATGGAATTCGGCGATTCGTTGTGCTATAATGCATCCAAATGATGTGAATATGACCTCGGAAGGGAGGCCAAGATGCATACAACCGCCAAGTTGCGGATTTTTGCTTTTGTTCTCGTTCTGTGGGCCGCCGTGCCCGCCTCGGCCTTCAACGCCGTCGACCAGGACGCCGCCTGGGAGATCCCCAGGCCGGGTGCGCCCGCCCAGCGCGCCTGGGAGTGGCGACGCGTCGCCGCGCCCGGCGTACCGGTGCTCGGGGCGGCCGCGGCCCCCGCGGCGCTTGCGTCCTTCGCCGAGCACTACGGCGGCGCCTGGCACTATCAGGTGAACGACGCCACGGGTTCGCTCCATCACGTCTACGGCAGCGGAATCGACATGGGGCGCCCGGCCGACTCCGGCGCCGCGGCGGAAGCCCTCGCCAGGAGGTTCATAGGCGACAACCCGGCCCTCTTCGGCGCGGCGAACGCCGACCTGGCGGTCATCAGCAATGCTTCGGGGCTCGGCAAGCGGTCCGTGATCTTCCAGCAGACATACGGCGGACTCGACGTCTGGGGCGGTCGCGCGCACGTCGTCTTCACCGAAGGCGGCAGGCTCTTCGCCTTCGGGTCGGACATATACCCGGGCATAGACATCTCCACGAGCCCTGCGCTCAGCCGGGACGCCGCGCTCCGGATCGCCGAGGAGGACATCGGCTTCCGGGAAGGGATCGACACCGTGGACTTGACCGAACTCATGATCCTGCCCGCCGAGACGGGGGAGGGCGGCCTCGATTACCGCCTGGCCTGGAGGTTCGACCTGAGGATCGCCGAACCGTTCGGCATCTGGGCGACCTGGGTGGACGCCTCAACCGGCGGGATCCTGTGGCGCGAGAACCACGTGCGCTTCGCCGACTACACTGGCGACGTCCGGGGCGACGTCGAGTGGGACGGCTACTGCGACGGTTTCACCAACGACCACCCGCTCAAGAACATGCGCATAGTCATCGGCGGCGTCGGCACCTGCTACAGCGATGAAAGCGGGCACTTCTCGATTTCGGGCGCCGCCGGATCGAGAACCTTGACGGCCGGCTTCGACGGCTACTGGGTGGACGTGAACCGCTACGACGGCCCCGACGCCGGCCACAGCGGCACCATCACCGACGGCGTTCCCTATACCGTCGACTGGGACAGTTCCAACTCGACGGCCAGCGAGCGCGACGTCTTCGCCTACGTCAACAAGGAGCATGACTGGTTGAAGGAAGTCGACCCGGCGTGGACCGGCGTCGACTACGAGATGCCGGCGGCGGTCGAGCGCACCGACGGTTACTGCCCCGGCAACGCGTGGTGGGACGGCAACGGCATCAACCTGTGCGCCGGGAGCGTCGAGTACGGCAACACCGGCCGGATGGGGGATGTCGTCTTTCACGAGTACGGCCACGCGATCACCGACTTCCTGTACGGGGCGAACGACCCGCCCGACGACCTGCACGAGGGCAATTCCGACATAGTGGCCAATTTCCTGACCCGCGAGAGCATCATCGGCCTTGGTTACTATCTCAACAACTGCTCCTCGGGCATACGCAACTCGGAGAACACCATGATGTATCCGTGCACCGGCAGCGGCCACACATGCGGCCAGGTGATCGCAGGCTTCCACTGGGACGCGTGGGAGGAGCTCCTCGCCGTCTACCCGCAGGCCTATGCCGACAGCGTGGTGTGGTACACATGGCACTACGGCAGGAAGCTCGGGCTTCCGCAGACGCAGCCGGACCAGGTGTACTGGACTTTCGTCGCCGACGACGATGACGGCGACCTCGACAACGGCACGCCTCATCACTCCTACTTCTGCACCGCGGCGACCAACCACGGCTTCACCTGCCCGGCGATCACCGTCGGCGTGAGCATCGTGCACGCGCCGCTCGAGGACACGGGCAACACGACGACCCCGTACGAGGTCACGGCGGAGATCACCTCGAACGCCGGTTCGATCGTGGCGTCGAGCTGCCGGGTGACCTTCAGGGTCGACGGTGGGTCCTTCGTCGATTCGGCGATGACCTCGACGGGCAACCCGGACGAGTACGTCGGCTACATCCCGGCGCAGCCGGCCTGCACGGACATCGAGTACTACATCTACGCCGAGGACGACGAGGGCAACACGGCCGCCGACCCCGCCGGGGCGCCGGTGAACCTCCACGCCTTCGGCGTCGGCTACGAGCCCGTGTTCTCGGACGACTTCGAGACCGACAAGGGCTGGACGGCGGGGCTCCCGGGGGACGACGCCGTCACCGGCATGTGTGAGCGATGCAACCCGCAGGCGACCGAGGCCCAGCCGGAAGACGACCACACGCCCGGCGCCTACTACGACGCATACATCACCGATTGCTCCGCGGGAGCCGGCCAGGGCTCCTACGACGTGGACGGCGGCAGGACGACGCTCGAGTCACCCGTGTTCGACCTTTCCGATTATGCGTCCGCGAGGGTGACCTACTACCGCTGGTATTCGAACGACACGGGGGCCGAGCCCGGCGTCGATGTCTGGGTGGTGGAGGTGACCGACGACGGCTGGACGACGTCCGAGGAGCTCGAGAACACCGACGTGTCCGACCGCAGGTGGACCAAGATGGAGTTCAACCTCGGTGACTACATCGAACTCACCGACCAGGTGCAGTTCCGCTTCATAGCGAGCGACGAGGGTGACGGGTCGATCGTCGAGGCCGGCGTCGACGACTTCTCGCTGATCGGCTGCGTGGCCGTGGGCGATACCACCGATCCCGCGGTCACCGTGGTCGCCCCCAACGGCGGCGAGCTTTACGTCGGCGGCGACGATACTCCCTATCCCGTCGAGTGGAACGCATCCGACGATGTCGGGGTGGTCACGACCACCATTCTCCTGTCGCTGGACGGCGGTGCGACATATCCCGACACGATCGCGACGGGCGCCCTGGCCTCGCCGTACGACTGGTTCGTTCCGGTCTACTACGAGTCCGAGACCTGCAGGGTGAAAGTCGTCTGCGCGGACGCGGCCGCCAACGAGGGGAGCGACGAGTCGGACGCCGATTTCGAGATCGTGAGCCTGGCCGGCGTCGAGCCCGCGCGCGCGCCCGCGACGGTCATGCTCATGCAGAGCCGCCCGAGCCCGTTCGCGGGTTCTACCGTGATCGAGTTCGGGCTGCCGGAGAGGGCGGGGGTCTCGCTCGCGATCTTCGACGCGGCGGGCCGTCGGGTGGCCACGCTGGCCGCCGGCGTCTACGACGCGGGTTACCACCGCCTCACGTGGGAAGGCTCCGATGCGGGCGGCGCGGCCGTGTCGCCCGGGGTCTACTTCTGCAGGCTCGTGACGGGCGGGAGCGTGCTGACGCGCAAGATGCTGATCGTCAGATAGCGCCGGCCCCCTGGGCCGGAGGTGTCATCTGGGGCTTATCCGGTAGAGGGTGTTGCCGGCGTCGCAGGTCAGGTATATGACGCCGTCCGCCGCAACGGCGACGCCGTTGAATATCCATGTCGGATGGTCGGACTGGAGGCAAGGAGCGAAGCCGTCGGCGACGGTCTCGACCTCGCCCGTGACCGCGTCTATGCGCGAGAGCCTTCCGGCGTCGCTCTCGACGACGAGGAGGTCGCCGTGGGGATCGACCGCCAGGCCTTCGGGGCCGGCGAGGTCGCGCGCGAGCGGCCTCGGCGGCGAGAGAACCACACCTCCCTCGACGACCTTGAGGACGGCCCCTAAGACGGCGTCGCTCACCCAGAGGTCATCCTCCGTGCAGGCGAGCCCGGCGGGCGCGGCCAGGTCGGAGGCGATGGTCCTTCTCCCGGCCGGATGCTCGTGGTCTATCGATATGAGGCTTCCGGACTTCCTCTCGGCGACGACTATATCGCCGCGGAAGCGGACGGCGTTGATCGGCTCGGGGAAGTCGCGATACTCCTCGATGACCTCGGCCTTTCGCGGGTCGAAGACCTGGACGGAGCTCCGCGGCAGCCATGACGTCAGGATGAGATTGTCGCCGTCGGCGCTTACGGTGAAAGGAGACGTCATGCCTCCCGGCGCGCCTATGCGGTGGCGGAGGACGCCCACCTCCCCGCCGGTCTCGCCGTCGAACTCCCTCAGGGTCCAGAAGTCGGCGACGAAGACCGATCGGCCCTTCTCTCCCGGCAGCACGGCGACGCCCCCGGGCGCGATCATGCCGCCCTCGCAGCAGGTCCTCGTGCCCCCGTCCGGGAGCACTTCATAGACGGCGCCGTCCTGGCCCTGCGAGACGAAGAGCCGGCCCTTGGAGTCGCAGGCGAGATTGTCGAGGCCGGGCACCATCCCGGCGATCGTGCGGGTCTCGCCCGTGGAGACATCGACCTCGGAGACGCGCCCGGTCGCCTTGTCGACGACGTAGAGCGCCCCGTCCGGCGCGAACTTGACCGCGGCCGGCACGGCGAAGCCGCCGGCGACGGTCTCGACCTCGCCCGTGGACACGTCGATCTGCACGATTTCGCCCTTCTTCCAGATCGGTCCGTAGAGAAGTCCGTCGGGGCCCCAGTCCATACCGTTGAGCCAACCCAGGCCGTCGGCTATCAGCCTGGGCGGCTGGGCGAGGTCGGGGTCGACCTCGTAGAGAGCATCCCCCATGAACACCAGGGAGACGAAGAGCCGGCCGTCGTCCGAGAAGGTCAGGGAGTTGACCCCAGGGCCTATGAACCGGCCCGTCCTCTCGCCGTCGGGCGATATGCGGCCGATCTCACCTGATGAGAAGGACGTCCAGTAGAGGGAGCCGTCGGGTCCGAATGCCACGTCGTCGGGCCCCTCGACGCCGTGGAGCTCCCCGACGGTGCTGACGACCTCGCCGGTCTCGGGGTCTACGGCGACGATCTCGTTTCCGAGCACGCTGGCGACATGGAGCCGGTCGTCGCGGTCGAAGGCCAGGCCATTGGCGCCGTGGATGGGGGCTCCCTCCGCGAGAGCCGATACCTCGAAGCGGGGTGGGCCGCCGTCCCGGCTGCATGAGGCGAGCAGGGCCGCCGCGCCCACGAGCGTGAGAACACGTATGATCCGGGACGCCTGCTGCATCGGAGCTCCTCCTTGCTCGGGTCCATTGTCCCGGCCGGGACCTGCCTTGTCAAGCCCTCCGCGAGTAGGTCTATTCACTTGACCGGGACCTTTTCGGGCGGGACAATGGTCTAAAGGTATGGAAAGGGGACGAGATGGCGGCATTCCTCGGCGACTTCGGAGGGGCTCTCGCCGGCTACCTGGTGGAGGTCGTGCCGGCCGTGGCCGCCGGTTTCCTGATAAGCGGCGTGGTGCACGAATTCCTGCCCGCGGACTGGATCGAGAGGAACATGGCCGGGAGAGGGTTGAGGGGGATTCTGATCGCCACCGTCGTCGGGACGGTGACGCCCGTGTGCTGCTGGGGCTCGCTTCCCATAGCCGTGAGCCTGCACAAGCGGGGGGCGTCGCTGGGACCCGTGCTGGCCCTGCTCGTCGCCACCCCGGCCACCTCGATTACCGCACTCATAATGACGTGGCGCTTCTTCGGGCTCGGCTTCGCCGCCTACACGGGCCTCGCCGTGATCTTGATGGGCATAATCATCGGCCTGGTGGGCGATCTCCTCAAGGTGAAGCCGCGGGTGGTGGACGAAGAGCCGCCGTGCCCCCACTGCACGGCCGAGTCGTGCTGCGCCGAACACGCCCCGAAGGGTTTCGGCACGCGCGTGGTGTCGGTTCTCCACTACGCCTACGTGGAGATGCCCCGTGAGATCGGCCTCGAGCTCCTGGCCGGAGTGGTGCTGGCGGCGTTCGTGCGCACCGTCGCCCCACTGGGGACGCTGATGAGAACCTATCTCACGGGAGTGCGTACGTACGTTTTCGCCGTCGTATTCGGCGTCGTGATGTACATGTGCGCGACCATGAGTGTGCCCCTGGTCGATGCCTTCATCAAGCAGGGCTTCGCCACCGGCGCGGGCATGACGCTGCTCCTCATCGGTCCCGTGACGAGCTATGGTACGATTCTCGTGCTTCGCAAGGAGTTCGGTCTCAGGACGCTCCTCGTCTATCTCGGGCTGCTCGCCTTTCTCGCTGTATCCCTCGGGTACCTGTATACGCTCATCATCTGATCCGGAAGGCGGCGCCGCGCCGGGCCCGGCCTGGTTCGGCTTGCAAACGGGTACTTCATGGATTACCTTCGAAGGAGCCTCGGGACCGGCGACGGATGACCCCTGTGCGGGTTCCCATTATCGCAAGAAGATACGGAGAGGAGGTGCACGATGAAGACTGGCCCGTTTGCGGGATTGGCTTTGGCCGTGACGCGCGTCGCCGCCCTCTGCGGCGTCGCATGCGCGACCAACGGCTACTTCTCCCACGGCGTCGGCATGAGGGCCAAGGCCTCGGGCGGAGCCGCGGTCGCATGGCCGCAGGACGCCCTGAGCGGCGCGAACAACCCTGCCGCCCCGGTGTTCCTCGGGAACCGTTTCGACTTCGGGGTCGATCTTTTCAGGCCCGATCGCGGCAGTGAGATCGGCGGGAATGCGATGGGCGATGCCGTGAACGGCCTTTACGACGCCAACGGCAAGACGAACTTCTTCATGCCCGAGATCGGTTACAACAACCAGTACCGGGACCATGTCGCCGTCGGGTTCGCGCTTTACGGGCGCGGCGGGATGAATACGACCTACACGACCCCGATTCCGCTGTTGGGGACGACGGGGGCGGGTGTTGATCTCATGCAGGTCTTCCTGGTGCCCTACGTCGCCTATAAGGTCAGCGACAACCACTCCATCGGCATGGGGATCAACTTCGGCTGGCAGGCCTTCGAGGCGACCGGCCTCCAGAGCTTCACCCGCATCGACACCATTGCCGCCGGGGAGGACACGACATACGTGCCGCGCTACTCGATCGACCCGGCGCACCTCACCAACCAGGGCCACGAGAGCTCCATGGGCGTCGGGGTCACGATCGGCTACATGGGGCGCGTCCACGAGGCCGTCGACGTCGGCATCGTCTATCAGAGCCGCACGTACATGGGAAGGTTCAAGAAGTACGAGGGTCTCTTCGCGGAGATGGGGGACTTCGACGTTCCCGCGTCTCTCGAGGGCGGCATCACCGTGAGGGCGAGCGGGAAGGCGACGCTGGCGTTCGACGTCCAGCATATCTGGTACGGCAGCATCAAATCAATCGGCAACCCCTTGCTTCCCAACTTCGCCGAGGCGAAGCTGGGCGAGGACGACGGCCCCGGGTTCGGCTCGCAGGACGTCACCGTCTTCAAGTTCGGCCTCGCATACGACGCCACCGACAAGGTGAGACTGCTGGGCGGGTACAACTACGGCGGGCAACCCATACCCGAGTCGGAGACGCTGTTCAACATGCTGGCGCCGGGAGTGGTGGAACACCATCTCACGCTGGGTGCCACCCTCAAGGCTGGCGACAGGGTCGGGGTCACTCTCGCGTACGTGCACGCCTTCGAAAAGACGGTCGAGGGATCGGAATCGATTCCCGCTGCGTTCGGGGGCGGCGAGGCCGATCTCAGGATGAACGAGGATTCGTTCGGAGCGGCGGTCGGCTGGAGCTTCTAGCGCGCACGGGCTCGCCGGAGGAGTGGGAGCGGCCCGCGCAGGGCCGCTCTATAATAAGGAAGAGTCAGGGCCGGCTCAGGTGAGTTTACTTGACTTCGCCAAGCCGAGGAACACTTCGCAGCGCCGAAGGGAGTTCAGTCTGCGCACTCAGCGATTCTGCACGCGAAGGCTGTAACCACTCATCAAGAGGCTAAGACCGGCCCCGACTCGCTATTCACTTTTCCAGCCGCATGAGGCCGAGCAGCCCGGGCGGGAAGAGCCGCTACGGGAGCGCGGAATCCGGTCAGGCTTGCCGGCCGGAGACGCGCATAGTCCCCTGTGGAGATCTTGGTACGGCCTTCCTTGCCTTCACAGCTCATCAACCCCTTGCAGCCATGCTGCGTTTTTCAAGCGAATTGTATCGCCAAAACAAGCCGATGTCAACATAAAATATCGCGGCGCTGTTTCATGGCCTCTAATGCCTTGAATTCCACCGACTTATCGGCCGCGAGGGGCGGTCAAAGAGGTTCCGGCGCGCTTAGAGGGTGCGGTGTTCCGCTACTTGAGGGCGGCTCTCCGAAGCTTGGCCCACTTGTCCCGGAGGGTGACGGTGCGGTTGAACACGAGCCGCCCCGGCGCGGAGTCGACGGAGTCCACGCAGAAGTAGCCCATTCTCTCGAACTGGAAGCGGTCGCCCGGACGAGCCGATGCCAGCCCGGGCTCGACCTTGCAGGAGGGGAGTACCTCGAGCGAATCCCGCCGGATGTAGTCCTTGAAGTCCTTGCCCTCTTCGACGTCCATGGGGTTTTCCCGCGTGAAGAGGTTCTCGTACAGCCGGACCTCGGCGTCGATTGCATGCTCCGCGGATACCCAGTGGAGCGTCGCCTTGACCTTGCGAGCGTCGGGCGCGTCGCCGCCCCGGGTTTCCGGGTCGTATGTACAGCGCACCTCGACGATCTCGCCGGTGTTCTCGTCCTTGACGACGTCGACGCATTTGACGAAGTAGGCGTAGCGTAGCCGCACCTCCCGTCCCGGCGCGAGCCGGTAGTACTTCGGCGGCGGGTCCTCCATGAAGTCTTCCCTCTCTATGTAGAGGACGCGCGAGAAAGGCACCTTGCGCGTGCCGGCGCCGGGATCCTCGGGATTGTTGACGGCGTCCATCTCTTCCGTCTGTCCTTCCGGGTAGTTCTCGAGCACCAGCCGGAGCGGCCTGAGCACGGCCATGACGCGGGGCGAATGCCTGTTGAGATACTCGCGGGCGCAGTGCTCGAGGAGCTTGATGTCGACTATGCTGTCGGTCTTTGCGACGCCGATGCGGTCGAGGAATGCCTTGATCGCCTCGGGCGTGTAGCCGCGGCGCCTCATGCCCCGCAGCGTCGGCATGCGCGGATCGTCCCAGCCGCTGACATATCCCTCCTCGACGAGCTGCCGGAGCCTTCGCTTGCTCATCACGGTGTAGGTCAAGTTGAGCCGGGCGAACTCGATTTGCTGCGGGTGGTGGACGCCGAGCTCGTCGAGGAACCAGTCGTAGAGCGGCCTGTGGTCTTCGAACTCGATGCTGCAGAGCGAGTGCGTTATGCCCTCGATCGAGTCCGACAGGCAATGCGTGAAGTCGTACATCGGGTAGATGCACCATTCGTCGCCCGTGCGATGGTGTGTCGCGTGGAGGATGCGGTAGATCACCGGATCACGCATGTTGATGTTGGGCGCGGCCATGTCGATCTTCGCTCTCAGCGTGCGGGAGCCGTCCGGGAACTCGCCCTTGCGCATGCGCTCGAAGAGGTCGAGGTTCTCCTCCACCGAGCGCCCCCGGTAGGGGCTGTCGGTTCCCGGCTCGGTCAGCGTCCCGCGGGTGCTGCGGATCTCTTCCGGCGAGAGGTCGCAGACATAGGCCTTGCCCTTCTTTATCAGTTCGACGGCGTAGTCGTAGAGCCGCCCGAAGTAGTCGGACGCGTAGTAGAGGCGGTCGCCCCAATCGTAGCCCATCCAGCGGATGTCCTCCATGATCGCGTCGACGTACTCGGCCTCTTCCTTGGTCGGATTGGTGTCGTCGAAGCGGAGGTTGCACAGTCCGCCGAACTCCTCCGCGACGCCGAAGTCGAGATGGAAGGCTTTGGCGTGGCCGATGTGCAGGTACCCGTTGGGTTCGGGAGGAAAGCGCGTGTGCACCTTTCCGCCGTACTTGCCGGTTTCATTGTCCCTCATGATGATCGCGCGGATGAAGTCCACCCCGCGCGTATCGGGCTCGCTCATCTCGGCCTCCTCCCCCGGCCCGGCACGAGTGCGCAAAGACATCCTGCAGACATAAACATAATAGGGCCAACTCCGGTTGCCTTGTCAACCTCACATTGTGCTACACTGGGGTCAGAGCTCAAAATGCACAGTGCATCCATGGGGTCAGAGCTCAAAATGCACAGTCGGCGGCGGGCCGGCTGGGTAGGGTCAGGCCCCAGGGTGGGAGCTCCGGGTGGGCGGGACCGGCCGGCGGCATGAGGTCGCGAGGCCGCGGGGGAGACGCCCCTTCGGTCGAGGGCGGGAGGCGGTCCAGGGGGGTAAGTCGGATGGAGGTACAGGAGGTGGATGAATGAGAATCGGTTTCAGGGTCTTGACTCTTCCAGTCGCTTGCTTTGTTTTCGCCCTCGGGTTCGCCGGCTGCGGCAGCGACTCTTGCGGCCCCGAGACCTGCCGGTGCGGGCTCGAGCTCGGTACGATGTGGCCGAACGACGACGGAAGGGGATGGGAATACAAGTACACCTGGCGCACATGGAGCGATACCTGCGCGGGCTACGGCGACGTCGACGACGTGCCGCCCGCGCCTTCGCTGGACTATGTCGAGGGTCTGCTCGGCAAGCATGCAGTCGGGCGCGATGTGTCGTCCCGCGTGGGGTGGTACAAGATGCGATTCGGGGGCGACTCCACGACCATGTCGGGCGTAACGGCCCAGGCCCTGAGGGATACGGCCTACTTGCCCGGGATCGCCGCAGGGCTCCCGGCCGTCCCGAACCCGGCGTGGGCCCTGCTCGAGTCCGGCCTCCCGCCGAGAGCGGGTGGGCCGGGAGCGGGCTCCACCGGCCCGTCCACGGAGGCGCTCGGCGAGGTGCTCACTCCCCGTCCGGTCCTGATCCACGGGGGCGTGTGGGAGAAGACGGAAGACTACATCGGCACGTACGGCGACATCGACACCCTGCTCGCCTGGAAGTTCCTTGAGGCGGACCTGTGCGCCGGAAGCGAATTCTCGTTCGACATCGGCGGTGCCGTCGGCGGAGGGCTCAAGGCCTGGTGCCGGGTGCTGGGCAACACGAGCGTGGAGACCGAGATGGGCGTCTTCGGGAACGGACTCGACTGCCTGTACGTTGTGGACCTCGGGGTGATGGTGGGCACGGACGGCCACGGCCGCTCGGTCTACAGGAGGTACATCACCTACGGCAATGTCGTGTATGTTCCCGATGTGGGACCGGTCTATTCCTATGAGAGGTTCTACGTCTGCGTCGGCGACACGCTGAGCCTCGGAGCGGGTGACATGGAGCTCAGCCTGATCTCGACCGGCAAGCAGTGATGACCGCGGCGTGCCAAGCAAGGGAGGGGGGCGCGCCCCGGCGCGCCCCCTTGCCGACATCGGTGTCCCGGCCGCGGCGCCGGGACTGGCGCTGTTTTCTCCCTACTTCAAGAGCACGATCTTCTCGGTTGCGGTGAACCTGTCGGTCGTCATGCGGCAGAAGTAGACGCCCCTGGCGACGGTGTCGCCGGCGGCGTCGGTTCCATCCCACGTGGTGCTGTGGACTCCCGCCTCGACGTCGCCCTCGACCAGGGTCGTGACCAGCCGGCCGCTGACATCGTATATGGCGACCGATACATGGGCGGCCGCGGGAACGGCGTAGTTGATGACTGTGCTCGCCGCGAACGGGTTGGGGCTCACGGGCCCGAGCCCGAGTTTGACGATCTCCTCGCCGTAGTCACCGCCCTCGATGACCGCCGCCGGTGTGCCCTCGTTGAAGAGCACCGACTGGAGGCTGACCCTGGGCGCGACCCTGGGCACCCCGGGCGCGCTGCGCTTCTTGCGGAACGAGAGCGTTGCGATCCTGCCGTCGCCGCTGAAGCCCTGCGATCCCGCCATGGCCATCGTTGCGACGTCCTCGCCGGCCTTGTGGGCCACGGTGAAGCCGTCGGCCAGTCCGGCGGGGACGATGGACTCGAACTCGAGAGCGTTCCCGGCGTAGGAGACCTGGAACTGCACCGAGAAGACGTCCTCGGCGTCCCTCACGAACACGGGCACGTTGACCTTGCCGCCGAAGTGCCTGGGCCGGCCCAGCCTGACGTAGGTCTCACCGGCCGCCGCAAGTGGCGCGACCGAGGGCGGACCCGAGACATTGCCCTTGAGCACGCCGATGTAGTCCACGGGCTCGCAGGAGCAGACGCATCCGCCGGCCGGTCGGCTGTACCATACCCACATGTCGGGACAGGGGAATGCCGGCAGGATGCCGACCACGTACTGGAGTATGAGCGACGCGTCATAGGCCGTTATGGCACCCGTGCAGTTGACATCGGCCGCCACGCGCTGCGGATAGACCGTCCCCTGCGAGGCCACCGGCCATGCGCAGTCGCCGAGATCCTCGGCGCAGACCACGTACTGCAGCACCAGCGAGGCGTCGAACGCCGTGATCAACTGCCTGCCGGGTATGCCGCAGTAGTCCACCTCCACGCAGTAGTCGCA
Organism: bacterium; assembly: GCA_025774425.1. GTDB lineage: Bacteria > Arandabacterota > Arandabacteria > Arandabacterales > JALGWA01 > JALGWA01. Next base: position 606 of record JALGWA010000012.1, on the reverse strand, counting down.
GTCGCCGAGGGGCGGCAGACACTCGAACAGATAGTGGCCGTCCGCATCGGTGTAGGTGGTGGCGACCGCCTCGCCGCAAGCCGAAAGATGCATGCGCGCGCCCTCGATGGGATGCGTGCGGTACATCCGGCCGCAGTCGTAGTCGCAGTACCAGTTGAACACGTAGCCCTCCATGTCGCACCAGTCGACACAGACCTCGCCGTCCTCCCAGCAGACCTCCAGCGCCCGCTCCGGATCGTACAGGTTGATATGCGTGAATCTGATCTCACAGCACATGCAGGGCTTGGCGTTCTCGCTGACATGGAACTTCAGGTAGAACAGGACCCCGCCGCCCTCGAGCGGAGTCGCACCCGCAGCCGAGATGCTCATGCAGTCGGGACCGCAGGGCCCGCACACCGGTGCGCCCCAGCCGGACCCGGTCATCACCTCGCCCGGGTCGCAGAACTCGTACTGCAGCAGACCCGCGGGAACGCCGCACCAGCAGATCTCCATGTCGAAGGCCATGATGCCCCAGCCGGTCACGTCCTGGATGTAAACCGGCACGTAAACGTTCTCACCGGGCTCAACCCGGATGTCGTCGGGTATCCACAGATCGATACCCTCGCA
>JALGWA010000403.1 GCA_025774425.1 bacterium | reverse complement strand
GCCGCTTATTCTATCACGGCTTCGGAAGAAATGTCAATATATTGTATAAAATCCCGTAATACTTCAAATGAGGCAGGACACCCGCGTATCCGCTTTCCCCGGCGGAGAGCGATGCCACCGCATGCGGCAAGGCACCGGGGATACGGGCGATTGCGCGATGGATACGGCTCCAGGGCCCGGGGCTCATTTCAGTATACGGACTTTCCCCCGGTATTCACGGTCGCCGTGACTCAGCCTGTAGAAATACACGCCGCCCGAGACGGGCTCGCCGGCCGAGTCGTTCCCTCGCCAGGTGAAGGTGACGCCCTCGTCCGACCGTACGGGCGCCGGCGGAGCCACGAAAACGCCGAAAGCGTCGTATATCTCAAGATGTCCGCCCTCGGCATCCTCGCCGGCCAGGCGCCACCTGATCGCCGCGGGTGACAGGCGCTCCACCTCGACCGGACAAGCGACGGCACCCCCGACGGAGGCCGGAGTCACGAAGAGCCACCCGCCGCGGACGGACACGGCGGGGTCGCCCTCGTTGAGGATGCACCCGGCCAGGTCCAGAAACGTGCCGGAATCCACCGGGGCCGTCGCCGGCACCGCCACTCCCATGAGCAGGAGCGGCCCCTCGCCCGTGAGCGGCGCCGTTCCGGCGCAGGCGATCCTCAGCGAATCCTCTCCGGCCACCACGTTCCAGGCCGGATCCATCCAGGAGCCGACGCCCGTGAGCGTGCCGTCGTTCGACACGCCGACCATGGTGACGAACGTGGAATCGAAGGAAACAATCAACTGGTAGGCGTAGACATTCGAATCCGTGAGGCCGGACGCCAGCACGGGAATCCACAGAGTATCACCCCTCGCCGCCATCGTATCCGGTATCGACACGGTGACGGTCGACGCCCCGCACGCGGCAGAGGCCAACAGGACGCCGAGACAGGCGCAGGCCCGGACCGATCCCTTCCTCAACATGTTCTCACCCCCGTAACCAGGCCCCGGCGTCGCCGGGAGCCCGCCAGGCGCCTTCACCCAGCATATCAGAAACCGCCTGGAAGTTCAACCGGCGGTGCCGCACATGGAAAGGAGGGGCAGGTTCCTCGGAGAACCCGCCCCCCAGGGGTCTTGAGAATCAGGCTCACTACCTGAGCAGCACGATCTTCTCGGTGGCCGAGAACCCGCCTGCTTCCATCCTGCAGAAGTAGACTCCACGCGCCACCTTGGCGCCGGAGTCGTCGCGCCCGTCCCAGCCGACCTGGTGCAGACCCGCATCGACATCGCCGGCGAACACCGTGCGAACGACCTGGCCGCTCACGTTGAAGATCTTGAGCGCGACCCTGGCCGCGCCGGGCACGCTGTAACTTATGACCGTCCCCTCAGCAAAGGGATTCGGCGAGACGGGCCCGAGCGCGAACCTCACTATTTCGCCGTCATAGGCATGCCCGTCGATCACCGCCGGAGGATCGCCCTCGTTGAAGAGCGCCTCGGTGAGCGCAACTTCGGTATGTGCTATGGGCACGCGGTGATCCTTCTTCTTGAAGGTCACCATGGCGACCCTGCCGCTTCCCGAGAAGCTCATGAGGCCGGCGAGAGCCACGTCGACGGCGCCGCCGAGGTCGTTATAGGCCACGTGGAAGCCGCCGGCCTTCCCCACAGGAACCACTGACTCGACTTCGAGTTTGTCCTGGTCGTACGCGAGCACGAACTCCACCGAGAACACCTCGAGGGCGTCCCTGACCTTGACGGGCACCTCGACATAGCCCACGCCGCCGTTGTAGTAGTGCCTCGGTATCCCGACCTTGATATGTGCGGGATCGAGCACGGGGTCGGGCATGGGACCCGACACATCGCCTTTGAGGACGCCTATGAAGTCGAGCGCCTCGGGGCAGGTCTCCGTGCAGCGGAACTCGGGCACCCAGACCCAGGGATCGCACCCGGGAAACGCGCCTATGAGACCCACGACGTATTGGAGAACGAGATCGACGTCCGTCTCATCGAGGTCGCCGAGACAATCTACGTCACCTGCGATTCTCTGCGGGTAGGCGGTGCCGGACCCGTCGTCGAACGGGCACTTGGTGAGCGTCACCAGGCCCTCGCCGTACCGCAGGATCAGCGAGGCGTCGTAGGCGGTGATCCATCCGTCCGGTATCTCGGCCTCGCCCGGCTCGACGCAGTACTCGCACCAACCGCCGTCCTCGCCGCGAGCGGGATCATCGAGCGGCGCGAGGCAGTCGAACTCGTAATAGCCGCTCTCGTCGGTGTGAGTAACGGCGATGGGCTCACCCAACGCCTCTTCACCGCAATGCAAGCCGATCATCATCTCGACGTCGTAGAGCGGATCCGTGAGCACGGGTCCCTCTTCGCAATACCAGTTGTGAACGTAGCCGTCGATCCGGCAGTGCTCGAGGCATACCGAAC
>JALGWA010000402.1 GCA_025774425.1 bacterium | reverse complement strand
TCCCCGTTGTGCATCTTGAGCTCTGACCCCCAAACATATGGGAATTATGTTGACATGTCTCAAAGCCGGTGCTAGACTCGGCACGTTCGAGAGCTGCACGCAGTTGGGGCGATGTGGCGGAGCAGTTCGCTAAGGAAAAGGAAGTGCACGGAGGTGCGGAAAAAGAGGGAGCCGATCGATGCACACCCCGGGCTCCCCCCAAGGAGGACCTGCTTCTGACGGCCCGAGCTTCCCACCCTTCGCGCCGGTCTGTGACATAGTGCGATGTCCGGGGAGGGGCCCGGTATCGAATGCTGAAGACCACCGTGTGAAAGGAGGTGGTGTGGAGGGCCTGCATGCGCCGAGCCGCATGCAAGGATGAGACTGCGGAGTCGTGTCTATCCACAGGGAGGAGTGATGAGCATGGAAGTTCGAGGCACCAAGTTAGTCTGCTTGATACTGCTGGCGGCGGGGCTGGTGGCGGCGCTGCCCGCCGTCGCCGGCGAGCGGCCGGAGCGGGATGTGGGGATGAACCCCGGCGAGTTCGTGGGCTATCACCCCACCGTGCCCGACAGGGTCTTTCCACCGTACAATCCCCCCGAGCCGAGCATGAACGGCACTCCTACGCTGACCCCTTCGGAGATCCATAAGACGCTCGATGCGGGTGAGTCGTTCGGGGAGCACAAGACGCTCCACATGCCGGAGTACCCGGTGCCGCCGAAGGCCGATATCGTGTTCGTCCTCGACCTCACGGGCAGCATGGAGGAGGAGCTCGACAACGTCAAGGCGAACGCCATCGACATCATGACGGAGATCAGGAACCTCGTTCCGGATACCTATTTCGGTGTGATTTCCCACATGGATTATGTCGACTCCTACTCTTACTGCGGGTACAGCGATACTTACGGCGAATCGGGTGACTACCCGTACAGCCTCGACCAGGCCCTGACGTCGAACATGGCCAACGTCCAGAGCGCGATCAACGCACTGGTCATGGGCCACGGCTCCGACTGGCCGGAGGCTTACGCCAGGGCGCTTGACGAGTGCACGAGGGACGGCGGCGTCGGCTGGCGCGCCGGAACCAAGAAGTTCGTCATCCAGTTCGGCGACGACCTTCCTCATGACTGTGATGTCTACGCCGGCATAGGGCAGGTCAGGACCACCGGCCGGGACCCCGGGCGGAACGGCGTCGTCGGTGACGGCGACGATGTCTTTATCATGGATGCCGTGAATGCCCTGAAGGCCGAGGGAATCTGCCTGGTTCCTCTCTACAGCGGCGGGTCGGCCGACGCATTCGCTTCCTGGGACTACTGGGCCGGAGTGACCGGCTGCGACGCCTACCAGATGAACGACGACGGCACCGTGCCCGGGGGAGTCGACATCGCCGACACCATCGCGGCGATCATCGGCGAGGAATTCGCACACATCGACGAGCTGGGGCTGGTCGTCTGCGATGACGGTTGGTCGGACTGGCTGGTCAGTGTAGACCCGCCGTCCTATGTGGATGTCGACCTGGACCATCCCCAGGACTTCGAGTTCGATATCGAGATAATGGTCCCCGAGGGGACGGCGCCCGGCGAGTACTGTTTCGAGATCTGCGCCGACGGTGACGGCATTACGTACGCGACGCAGCTCGTCTGCATCGAGGTCCCGGGCGACGACTGCATACATCTCAAGGTCGGCGAGATCTGGGGCCGCGCCGGCGAGGACATCCAGGTCCCCGTCTACATCCAGGACGTGACCGGCTGGGACATCATGGCCTTCGAGATGAAACTCTGCTGGTGCGACACGCCGGCGGGTCTGATCCAATACGAGGGTTGCGCCCCCGGCGAGGTGATGGTCGCGTCCGGCTGGGGAGAGCCGGCGTGCGGCTCCTGCGAGGGCAATTGCATAACGGTGGCCGGCGCGGGCGCGAGGCCTCTCGCGGGCGGCGGCGTCCTGTTCTTCCTGAACTTCCACATCAGCGAGAACGCCAAGCCGGGCATGTGCTGCGAGATCTGCTTCGATTATGCCTACGTTTACGACCCAGAGCGGCCGCTTGAGGTCTGCCCCGAGTGCGGGTGGGTCTGCATCGAGGCCTGCGGCATCGGCGGCTCGGTGTACAACTGGTACTGCCGATACGATCCTTGCTGCGGCTACTATCGCTACAGCCCGATCGAGGGCGTCAAGATGAACCTGTCCGACTGCCACGGTTCGATCGAGACCAAGTACACGGACTCGGCCGGCGAGTATTACTTCGGGCCTCTCGAGCCCATGGACGGTTGCCCGTACTGCGTGGACATCGACTTCTGCCCGACGCTCCCCGGCCGCTCGATCTCGGCATACGACGCGGCGCTCGTACTCCAGTACGTCGTCTGCGACGATCCTCTCGAGGATTGCCCGTTCGACGTCTGCGTGGACCAGGCGGCTTTCTCGCTC
>JALGWA010000401.1 GCA_025774425.1 bacterium | reverse complement strand
AATAGGACAGGTGCGAATCGAGGTGCGGGTGCACCAAGCCCGGACCCTCCGGGATGCTGCATTCGCTTTCCGAAGAGAGCCCGGCTGCATGCCGGTCCTCACCACGAAGCCCGGCACCCGCACTTCCCGTTGAGCCGCAATGGTTACCTCATGGGGGTGTGAAACATGAGACTCCTGGCATCTCTCGCGGTCCTGTGCTTGCTCTGCGTGTATCCGGCGATGGCGGCCGGCTATGCAGAGCTCCAGTGGGGCGAAGAGGGCTACTCGCTCTGCGCGGCCCCGGGGCACCAGTACTCCACCGACGCGGCGCCGGACGGCGACCAAGGCGCTGTCATCGTGTGGGTCGACCAACGCGCGGGTGTCGCCGACATCTACGCCCAGAGGATCGACGAATACGCATACATACAGTGGGACTCCGGCGGCATCGCCGTCTCGCTGGCCGCCGGCGAAAAGACCATGCCCCGCATCGCCGCCGACGGGTCGGCGGGTCTGCACGGCGCATACGTAGTCTGGTACGACGAACCCTCGGGCGCGGCCGTGTTGAAGGCCCAGCGCCTCCTGGCCGACGGCACGCGCGAGTGGACAGGCGGCGGAGTCTACATCAGCGGCTCGGTGGACGTCGACTCCAGCAGGGTCGACATCGCGTCTTCGCAGTCCGTCGGAACGGTGGACGGTCTCCTGGTCGTCTGGTCCGACATCTCCATGGGCGGCACGGTGTCGGCGCGGCGGGTCGAGCCGGGTGGCGCGACTCCGTGGGGGACGGCGGGCGTCGAGGTGGCGCCCTCCGGGGCCCTGCAGTCGTCTCCTTCGGTCGTGAGCGACGACCAGGGCGGCCTCGTCGCCGTGTGGGACGAGTCGGGCGTGACCAAGGCCCAACGCATGGACCCAGCCGGCAACAGGGTCTGGGGCCCGCTGGGAGTCGAAGTGGCGCCGTCGCCATACACCCAGATGCGGCCGCGCGTCGCTCGCACCGCCGACGGCAACTTCGTCGTGACCTGGACCGAGCTCCTTCCCGGAGGCCCCCGCGTGAGGGTGGCCGAGCTCAGTGCGGTGGGGACAATCGAGTGGGGGCCGATCGATCTCCCGTCGAGCGGAGGCGACCACGGGCGCTGCGAGGTCGTGGCTGACGATGCCGGCGGATCGGTGATCGCCTACATCGAGACCTCCGCCGACGACGACCTCTACGCCGTGGGATTGAGCGGCACGGGCGCCGTCACCTGGCACGTGCTCGTCGCCTCAGGCCTGTTCGCAGCGGATGCGCCCATAGAGCTCCGCCGCAATCCCGGCGGCGGGACGTACTTCGCCTGGCCACGCGACGCGGAAGGGGAACCGAGGATGGCCGTGCAGTACCTCGACGACTCCGGCGATTACGGCCTGTCCATGGGAGGTCTCGACCTCGCCGGCCTCGTCGGCAACCAGCGCGACATCGGCCTGGCCGTCATAGACCCATGTCTCGCCATGGCCTCTTTCTCGGGCGGCCCGGCGGTCGACCGGGGCATCATCATTCAGAAGATCGAGTGCAAGTCCAATCTCGAAGTCCAGTACTCGAGAAGCGTCGGTGCGGCCGATTCCACGGCCGTCATGGGCATCATCGGCTCGTCGGGCGGCTACGTGCAGTACGTCGCCAAGCACGTCAATTCCATATTCATAGGCGGGACCAAGGCCGCGCTCAAGTCCAGCCTGCTCGGGCTCGGCGGCGTCAGGGCCGTCGTCCCCCAGTACCCGATGAAGCTCTGGCTCGACGTCAGCACGAGGGCCATCAAGGCGCGCAAGAGCGCGGCCTACTCGCCCTTCACGGCCGAGGACCTGGGCTACGACGGCTCGGGCGTGAACATTTGCATCATCGATACCGGTGTGGACAATTTACACTGGAGCCTCGACGACTTCGACGACAGCACGGGAACGGCGGATCCCAAGTTCGTGTGGGGCTACGACGCCGTCAACCGTGTCCCCGGTGACACCGATGACGACTGCGCTCCCATTTATCACGGCACGCACTGCGCCGGCATCGCGTTGGGAACGGGCGGCGGCAGTCAGTGCGGAAGTCCGCCCGACAGCCTCTACGCGGGCGTCGCCCCGGGGGCCGGGCTGCTCGAAGTGAAGGTCTTCCCGAGATCCGGCGCGCTCACAGGCGGCACGACGGCCATGATCGTCCGCGGCATGGAATGGGTGCTCGACCATCACCGCAACCGCAACATCGACGTCGTCAGCATGAGCCTCGGCTTCTCGAGAGTGTGCAACGGCACCCAGTTCTACGACAAGAGGGACAGCACCTGGCACGACTGCTCCGTGTGCGCCCTGGCCAACGCCCTCGTCGACTCCGGTGTCGTGACGGTGGTCGCAGCCGGGAACTCCGGGCCGGACAACAAGAATGAAGGAACCGGCCTCGGCTGCCCTGGA
>JALGWA010000400.1 GCA_025774425.1 bacterium | reverse complement strand
TTACATAGTCGGCCAGGGCGCCGACAGGACGCTGTTCGTGAGCGGCGACCTCCAGGCCTACATCGCGGGTACGGGCGGCATCGAGACGCAGGTGATCGGGCTTCCGGGTTCCGCCGAGGATATCGAGTGCTACCGCCTTCCCGAGCGTGTCTCCTGGGTCTACGATGGAGAGAAGGCCAGGGTGATGGCGTCGCTCTCGGTTTGCAGGGGCGGGAACCTCGTGGACGAGTACGAGATCTGGATGGCCGACCTGTCGCGGTTCATACAGTAGATCCCTGTACCCCTCCCGCATGGCGGGCGTTTGTGCGCGATGCCGATCGACTACAAAGACACGTCCACCCGGGTCTCCCAGCGTGAGGTCTTCGCCGGGAACCTGCTCGCCCGCCTCTACCGGAACTTCGTGGAGGCCGAGGTGCGGAGCGAGCTTCGGGACTCGTCCCGCATACTCGACATCGGTTGCGGTGAGGGCATACTTCTCGAGAACCTCGCGGAACGCTATCCCGACAAGACCCTGGTCGGAGTGGACCTTTCCGAGGAGAACGTCAGGCTGTGCAAGGGCCTGGGGCTCGACGTCTCGCTGGGGGACGCCTCCGACCTCGGCCTGCCGCCGGCGTCCTTCGACGCATGCGTCATGATGTCGGTGCTGGAGCATGTGGAGGACCCGGCGGCCGCCTTGCGCGAGGCCTGGCGCGTCCTCGAGCCGGGCGGCAGACTCGTCGTGCTCGTTCCCAACGACCGTCTATTCAAGGTGGCGCGCTGTCTCTTCCTGAGATTCAAGGAGGCCCGGGCGGACTACGGTCATGTCTCGGAGTGGGATCCTGCGAGGACCCGCCGCGAGATGGCGGCGGCTGGCTTCGATGTCGTGCGGGCCCGGAACCTGCCCGGGCGCTTGTGGGGGCTCAGCCTCCATCACCTCTGCACGGGCCTCAAGCCCTGAGGAGGCGCGGCTCCGATCCGCCCGACCCCGCCGGCCCGGGGAGCAGTATGCACCTTGACAATCCTGGCGGGTGTTTGGTATAATTACATTGCGTAAGTGTTGGATTTTGCCAGATTCCAGACACTGAAGGGGGTGATGCCGACAATCTGGAGAAGTACCTCCGATTCCGTTTGCCGCACGGGATTTGACCTGTCCGACAACAAGTGAATTCCCTAAAGGCTGAGTCTGCCGGCTGGCGGCCGGTAGGCCGTATGCATTACATCGGAGGGGAAGACCATGATGAGATTTGGAGTAGTATTTCTGGTGGCAGCCGTGGTATTGGCGACGGCGTTCGCTGCCTTCGGCATGAAGGAGCGGGCGCGGCCGCTGACGCCTCCGGATTACGCGGTAGGCAGGCTGTCCGAAGCTGGGCCGTTTGTGATCTTCCAGGCCGGCGATACGACCTGGGTCCAGGTGCACACGGCCGACTCTTACTGTCCCGGCGATCCCCTGGGCGGGCACGGTGGTGAGGCGGAAGGAGGCCCCGGGGGCGCAGAGACGTGGTGCTTCGAGGGCAACTGGCCTTATGGCGACTCCTGCGGCACCAATGCGCCGTGGAATGCGCCGCCGTATTGCTTCGAGCACTTCGACGTGCGGGCCCAGGCGTCACAGACGGGCATCAACTACTGGCACATGGATACGTACCGGACGGACCAGAGGACCTACTGCGGGGACTCTGCGCTGTGGTGCGGTTCCGACAGCCTGTGGCAGGGGATGCCTGTCGAGTGCGGTACCTGGATCAACCCGCCCGGCTATGGAGATCTCTGGAACTGCATAGTCGAGTTGCAGCTGCCTAGCGGGTTCGATGTCGCCAACGGGTGCACGCTGTACTTCGACCCCCGTTACGACACCGAGTGCAAGTACGACTACTTCTACGTCGAGATGTACAACGGCTCGGAGTGGGACGTGCTCGCGACGTTCAACGCGACGAGCAACAACCCCGGCAGCGAGTGCGGGTCGCCCGGTGGCGGCAATCCGGACTACTGGGGCAACACCGACGCCAACCGGCTCGTGAACTGCAACTGGCAGACGCGCGCCGTGAGCGACGAGCCGGCGTTCAAGGCGGTCATCGATCCGGGCAGTTACAGTTACACCGAGGCTCCGAAGTTCCGCTGGCGCTTCGAGTCCGACGGGGCGTGGAGCGATGCGGACGGTCGAGGCAACACGGACGGGGCGGCGTGGATAGACAACGTCTGGGTCCATGGTGACAACCAGCAGTACGTCATGGACTTCGAGAGTGGTCTCGACGCCTACTGGAGTTTCCCCGATCCGGAAGGGCTGATCGATCAGTGGCACATGGTGCACGATCCCGATCCGCCTTATGAAGGCGGAGACGGAGGCGAGCAGACGACGTGTACCCTGGACTCCTCGATCGTGTACAGGGGCCGTCCCGAGGGTGGCTATCCAGTGGGTACGCCTTGGAGA
>JALGWA010000399.1 GCA_025774425.1 bacterium | reverse complement strand
CATGTCCATGCCCGTGTACTCCCTGAGCATCGCGAGCCACGGGCCCAGGTACTCGTGGGATATGGAACGGGGAATCGTCGCCATCCTCCCGATGAAGTCCTGTATGCCGCGGACCATGGTCTCGTCCCCGTGCCCGAACACCACGGCCGAATAGCAGGCGAGCGCGTCCAACACGTCCACCTCTTTCTCGGCACCGTCGGCGGCCGTCATCCGGACTCTCAGCATGTAGGGCTTGGGCCCGGCGCCGGGGACGACCACTCCGTCCAGCGGCCTGTATATGCGGGCGCCCAGGTCGTTGAGGGCCTTGTTGTGGTCCTCTATGGTCCACTCGCTTATGGGCTTGCCGCCCACGACGACGTCACCGAGATTTGTCATACTCTACTGGCTCCTCGTGAAGCGGAACACACTGGCAGCCGGCCCTATCGCGCGCCGGTCCGGGTATCGGCTGGTATTGGCTGGGGTGGGAGGATTCGAACCCCCACAAACAGATCCAGAGTCTGCTGTCCTGCCATTAGACGACACCCCAGCGAAATGCCTCTCCTAATATATCTTCGACCCGGCGAGGTGTCAAGTTGAACGGCCGCGCTCAGGGCTCAGGCGTATGCCCTGCGGGCTCTCGCGAGCCTCTCGATGACTTTCTCCTTGCCGAGGAGGGCCATTACCTCGAAAATCCCGGGGCTCTGAGCGCGTCCTGTGAGCGCGACGCGCACCGGGTGAATCAGCTCACCCGCCTTGAGCCCCATCTCGGCCGCGAGGCCGCGCATCAGCTCCTCGATGCCGATCTCGTTGTAGGCATGCAGGGTCTGAAGCCTGTCTTCGAGCACCCTGAAGGCGGGACCGACGTAGTGGCGCTTGAGGAACTTCCCGGCGGCCTTCTCGTCGTACTCGACCTCGTCGCGGAAGAAGAAGTCCGAGAGCTCCACTATGTCCTGCGGCATCTTGAGCCTCTCGCCCACGACCTCGACGACCCTCTTGACGAAGTCCCGCATGCGCCCGTCCGCCGGGTCCTTGACGAGTCCGGCGGCCTCGAGATGGGGCATCACAAGCCGGACCCGGTCTTCGACGGATCTCTTCTTCATATACTCCCCGTTCATCCAGCGGAGCTTCTTGTAGTCGAAGACCGCGGGCTTGTCGCTCACCCTGTCCAGTGAGAACTTCTCGATGAGCTCCTCCATGGAGAACAGCTGCGCCGAGTCGTCGTACGACCAGCCGAGAAGCGCCAGGTAGTTGACCATGGCCTCGGGCAGATAACCCTCGTCCCTCATCTGCTGTATCGATGTCGAGCCGTGCCGCTTGCTGAGCCTCGCCTTGTCCGGCCCCATGATCAGGGGCACGTGGGCGAAAGCGGGCGGCCGCGCCCCGAGCGCCTCGTAGATGAGCAGCTGCCGCGGCGTATTGGAGAGATGATCGTCGCCCCTGATGATGTGGGTTATCTCCATGCGGGAGTCGTCGACGGCCGCGGCGAAATTGTAGGTGGGAAAACCGTCCGACTTGACGATGATGAAATCGTCTATCTGCTCGGCCGGGACGGCTATCTTTCCGTGGACGATGTCGGTGAACTCTATCACGCCTTCATCGGAAGTCTTGAGTCTGATCACATGGGGTTTGCCCCGGGAGAGGAGTTCCTCGACGATCCCGGGCTCGAGGTCCCTGCACCTGCGGTCATACCGGGGGTCCGCCCCCAGACTTTTCATGGCCTGCCTGCGCTCGGCGAGCTCCTCCGCCGTGCAGAAGCACGGATACGCCTTTCCGCCGGCCGTCAGCATCTCGGCCCGTTCGCGGTAGCCGTCCCTCCTCTCGGACTGGAAGTACGGCCCCCATGCGCCCCCGACCTCCGGCCCTTCGTCCCAGTCGAGACCCAGCCATCTCAGGGCATCGACTATTCCACGGTACGATTCCTCCGTCGATCGCTCCCTGTCGGTATCCTCGATCCTGAGGATGAACGTGCCGCCCTTGTTCCTCGCGAAGAGCCAGTTGAAGAGCGCCGTCCTGGCGCCGCCGACATGAAGATGGCCGGTGGGGCTCGGCGCGAATCTCACCCTGACCTTTCCGCTCATCCGTCCGCCCCCTTGTCTCCGGCCGGCCTGCCCGAACTCGGCCTGCGCGTCCTCCGCGTCCCGCCGCGCCTGCGGCGGCTCCCGCTCCGGCGGACCCGCTTGGAGCCGTCAGCGTCCGCCCGGGGCGGAGTCCCATGCCCGGCTTCAGAGCGGCTGACGGGCTTGCCCGTCCCTTTGGACTTCTGCCTGCCGCCGGGTCTGGACCCGCGGCTCTTGCCGGCGCTCGTCCTCCGGGAGCCGGACGCGGCCTTGCCCGTCTTCCCGCGCTTGGCCTCCGGGCCCGCCGCGCCCCGGGTCTCGCGCTCGGGCGAGGTCTTCCGCCGCTTGCGGGCGCCGCCCGCCCG
>JALGWA010000398.1 GCA_025774425.1 bacterium | reverse complement strand
AGTTTCCGCAGCATCGCGTCATGGTCCTTGGCCGCGGCATAGACGCCGACCTCTTTTATTCTCTTCGACAGCCGCTCGTACCGCCTGGCCTTGGCCGCCTGCCGCGAGAGCTGCCGGACCCTCCGAGCGACCTCGTTTATCAAGTCCTCGACGCGATTGAGGTCACGTTGCGTCAGCTCGAGCTTGTTGCGCGTCTCCCTGCGCCGCATCTTGTACTTGCTGACACCGGCCGCCTCCTCGATGATCTTCCTCCTCTGCCCGCCGGTGTCCTCGAGTATCCAGTCGATCATCTCCCTTTCCATCACGGAATAGGCGCGGCGGCCCATGCCGGTTCCTATGAAAAGCGCGACGATGTCTTTGAGCCTCGTCGGCGCCTTGTTGATGAAGAACTGGCTCTCCCCGGACCTGAACGCCCTCCTCGAGATGGTGACCTCGTCGTACTCTACCGGCAGCACTCCCTGCACGTCGGTGAGCGTCAAGCTGACTTCCGCCATCCCGGTGGGCTTGCGCTGCTCCGTCCCCGCGAAGATGACGTCTTCAATCCTCGTTCCCCTGAGGAGCCTGACGTTGTCCTCACCCATGACCCAGCGGATCGCGTCGCATATATTGGTCTTACCACATCCGTTGGGTCCGATCACGGCGGTGATGCACGGCTCCAGGTCGAGGACGGTCTTGTCGGCGAACGATTTGAAGCCGGTCATCTCAATCTTGCTAACATGCAATTGCTATCAGCTCCTCTCACGGGTTGCTGTGCGGGCGAAAACATGCTTCACCGAGTCTATCAGCAAACCGTCTTCGGACGGCTCGACGGTTCTCATATCCAAAAGAACCCTGTCTTCTGAAACCCTGCCGACGACGGGGACTTCGCACCGCCTGAGTTCGAAAACGAAGTCGTCTGCGGCGATGACGCCCGGCGAGATGACGACGGCATACGACGGAAGAGAGCTCCCCGGAAGCGCGCCGCCCCGTATCCTGGACTCCGCCTCCGCGACGGTGATGGCCGCTTCGCCACCCGCCTCGCGCGCCAGCGCTTCGGCGACTCTCTCGGCACGCTCCCTGATCCGCTCCACCGGTGTCGCTATCATCCTCAGCGTGGGCAGGCGCTCGAGGAGGAGGTCGGGCTCCAGATACAGGTCGAGTGTCGCCTGCAGGGCCGCGAGGGTCATCTTGTCCACCCTGAGGGCGCGCGCCATGGGGTTCCGCCCGCACTCGGCGACGAGGTCCCGCTCGCCCACGACCACCCCCGCCTGCGGGCCGCCCATCAGTTTGTCGCCGCTGAACGTGACGAGATGCGCGCCGGAGCGGAGAGAGTCCCGCGGAAGAGGCTCCCTCTCGATACCGAGGTCGGAGAAATCGTGAAGCGCACCGCTACCGAGATCGTCGATGAGAAGCACGCCCCTGTCACGCGCGAGATCCGCCAGTTCGGCGCAGGGGACGGACTCGACGAAACCCGACATCATGAAGTTGGACTGGTGCACCTTGAGAACAGCGCCGGTGCCCCCGCCGAGCGCGCGCTCGTAATCCTCGAGCCTCGTCCTGTTGGTCGTGCCGACCTCGACGAGTTTCGCCCCGCTTCTCTCTATGATCTCGGGCAGGCGGAAAGATCCGCCGATCTCGACGAGTTCCCCCCTCGAGACGATGACCTCCCGCCCGCTGCACAGGGTATTGAGCACCAGCATGACGGCCGCCGCATTGTTGTTGACGACGAGCGCGGCCTCGCACCCTGTCAGATCGGCCAGAAGGCTGCAAACATGGGCGGTCCGCGACGTGCGCTTGCCCGTGAGCAGGTCCATCTCGAGACTGGCGTAGGACGAGACGACCTCGTCCACGGCCCGTCTGGCCTCCTCGGCCAGGAGCGAACGGCCGAGGTTGGTGTGAATGATCACGCCGGTCGCGTTTATGACCCTCCGGATCCCCTCGAGCCGCGACTCGGCCAGCCTGCGGCCGACACGCTCGAGAATCTCCTCTTCCCCCGGCGCTTCGGCCAGCGACCCGTCGAGAATGGCCCGCCTCAGCTCTGAAACGACTTCGCGCGCGGCCATCACCATCTTCCGCCTAGGCCGGCCTGAGGCGCCCCCGGCCCCCTCCAGCTTCTCGACCACGACTTCGACCGACGGCAACTTGCGCAGCGATTCCTGCCTATCTTCCACCAAGGACTCCTATAGTTTACGCCAAAATATCAAAACGTCATATGCCAGTCAAGTCAATACGCGGCAATAAATTGTGTTGAACATGTAGACACGCTTCTGATAATAAGCAGATAAGCCCATGGTTCGAAAAGGAAAAGATGCTGTGAGACCAATCCGACCGGTGTGTATGTTCGGCCTGCTGGCGGCGGCCTTGGTCGTCTTAGGCTGCGCGCGCAAGCCGCCGGAGCCGAGCCTGGAGAAGCTGTACGAACGCCGAGG
>JALGWA010000397.1 GCA_025774425.1 bacterium | reverse complement strand
TCGCCCAGCTCCACCCTGCCACCGGCCCTCCCTAACGCGGCGTGTCGCATTGCTCTCCCTTGCATACCCCCCTTGGTATCTCACTGAACCTTTTGGGAAAATGGACAGATACGAACGGACGTCCGGCTCCGTTCAGCGGGCCCAATCCGAACCGAAGAACAGGGGCAACTCGGCGGCGCAGACGGGGCCGACCTCGACGGGGCGGCCGAGCATCTCGGAGACCGGCGCCGCGAGCTTTTCGGCGAGCCCCGGCAGGATGATTCGCCCCGTGAAGTCGTCCGCTTCGGGGCCGCCCGCCCGAACCGCCGCGGCGACGCCCTCGGGCGTGAGCGTCTTGTAGACCAGCGACATGTCTACCGTGTGGCCGCCGGTGTCGACCGAGAGCATCCACACGGGCGCGGCGGTCGTGGAGAGGACCGCCAGCAGCACCTCGTGCGTCAGGCGGGAGTTGCCGGTCACGAGAACCGGCGAACCCGCGCCGGGTCCGTTGAGCTCGAAGCGCCCGGCGCCGGCCGGTCGCGGAACGCCGAGGGCGGGGATACGCGGCAGCAGCTTGCCGGCGTCGACGGCCGTTTGAAACGCCTCGACCCGCTCACGCGGCCAGTGAGGGCACTGCCCGGGGCAGAACCGGCCTGACCGCAGGCGCTCGAGCAGCTCCTCCAGCGAATCGACGCGGCAGACCTCGCACGTTTCCCCGCCGGCGTGGCGGCCGAGGTCGATTCGGTCGAGGTAAAGGTCGGCAAGGAGTGGCATGGGGCCGGGGTGGTTGGGGCGGAGTGTTGGAGTAATGGAGTGTTGGAGTGTTGGAGTGTTGGAATGATGGAGCGTTGGAATCCCGAGCGAAGACCTCTCGCGAGGCAGAAGCACTCCAATACTCCATCACTCCAACACTCCAGCGGCCCCCGTGCTACAGGAAACAAGCGGTTAGCCGGTGATCGGCCCGTCCTCACTTCTTTCGTCGCGGGCGAGGCTCCACCGACGCCGGCTTGAACGTGGCGAGGTCGGGCAGCGACGACTTCACCCCTCCGGGCGGGACCTCGGCCTTCGCACTGTAGAAGATGGCGTTGAGCACGAGCATGCGCAGGTCGTCGACCTTCCAGCTCCGGAAGTAGTGGGGCAGGACGATTCCCACGCCCCGGCCCCCGTCGGGCCGCTCGACGGCCCACGCCACGATCTCCTTCTTGGGATTGTCCGGGGGCAGCATGGACGTGGCCAGGGGGGTGACGTTCTTCGCGGGGCCGTCCTTGCCGAAGTAGTTGTTCCAGTAGGGCTCGTCGTCGAACGTGAACGCCCGCCAGCCCCGCAAGACCGGGTGATCGCCCTCGGTCGGAACGACGGTGGCCGTCAAGACCCGGGCGACCGAGCGGTGGTGGGGGCATCCGCCGGTGGCGAAGTAGCCGCCGAGCCATCGCAGCAAGGGGTGGTCTCCGTCGTCGCTCACGTGCTCACCCCGAAGCCCCGTCGCATAGTGGATGCACACCAGGCCACACCCACGATCCATGAGCGCCGCCAGCTCGGCCTTGACCTTGGCCGGGTCGGCCATGCGTTCCGGGGGGAAGATGTCGCCGATGAAGACGACCGACCGGACGTCTTCCAGGGCGCCTTGGTCTTGCGGCCAGTCGTAGAGGACTTCGGCGCGCAGGGGCGGCGCGCCTTCCGGGTTCTCGACCAGATGCTTCATCAGCCGGGCGCCCGCCGCCGCTTCGTGCGTGCCCGGCGGATGCTGACACGGCCCTGCGACGATCAGGACCTTCGGCGCCGCGGGCTGCTCGGCAGCCAGGGTTTGCGAGGGCCAGAGCGGGCTCACTGCGGCAAGCAGCAGCCAGCCACTCGCAACGACCCCCGTCCAACATGGTGTGCGCATGATCTTGCTCCTTGGATTCGGCCGGTCTTGTGGTTGCCACGCGGTGGATTGCCAATGGGCACCGCCCGGAGCTTGCACGGTACGGCGTGCCGACCCGAAAGTCAAGCGGCTCCCGCCGCGGGGCCAGAACGGCCGGCCGTCGCTTGCACGCCCCGCCGCGGTCCGGTAAACCTTCCCGTTGTATACTTCTCCCGTTGGACGGATTGCCCAATCCGTCCGTCAGGGGCGGCCGAAGAACAGGTCGCCCCCGGCACAGGGCCTGGGAGGAAATGCTCACGTTATTCCTCGGTCGTCCCTTCCGAACCCGCACGCCCCGCCCGGAATCCGAAGACCCAAGAGAACGAGATGACAGCGACCCCGACTCACGTCTTGCTGACTGTCGAGCGAAACCGCTCACCCCGGACACGATCACGACCGTTATGACGCAGCCTATTCTGCTCTCCACCTGGAAGTTCGGCCGGACGGCCAATCGGGCGGGCTGGCCTATGTCGGCCCATGGCTCGGGCTCGCGCGTCGACGCGGTCGAGGCGGCGTGTCGGGCCGTGG
>JALGWA010000011.1 GCA_025774425.1 bacterium | reverse complement strand
AGGGTCCGGTGGCGGTAGTCGCGCGCCGCCGCCTCGCCCTGCTGCTCCTTGTACAGATAGTCGGCTCCGTAGGTCGTCAGGCCCTCGCACCAGTTTCCGCTGTCGTAGTCGACGAACACGCAGTTGCCCCACCAGTTGTGCAGTATTTCGTGTCCGTAGGAAGTGTGCACTATGAAGGGCAGTCTTATCACGCGGCTTCCGAGCAGCGTGAAGGACGGCATGCCGTACCCGGTCTGCCAGAAGTTCTCGACCATGGCGAACTTGGGGTGGGGATACTCGCCGATCAAGTCCTCGTACATCGTGATGTATCGCCTGGTCGCGTCCAGGTAGACCTGCGACAGACTGTCGCTCGTCTCGTACGTGTACGTCATCATCCGGGTGTCGCCCAGCCTCTCCTCGTGCCTGAAGTACCTGCCGGCGATGAGGTAGAACTCCGGCGTCGGATTCCTCTCCACCCAGACATCGACGAGGCGCCTTTCGCCCCGTACGTCGTCGAGATGCTCGCGTTCGAGCGCCCCCTGGCTCACACTCATGTAGTCGGGCGGCAGGTCGACCGTCAGCCGGAAGGTGAAACCGCAGTCGAAGCGGAACGGGTACCACAGCGATTCGTTGGAAAGATACGTCCCGCGCTCGTCTATGAGTCCGGTGGTCGTGGCGAATCCCTTGGAATAGCCCCTTTCGGGCGGCAGCAGGCTGTCATACACGACGCCGGCGTAGGAGACGGCGACCGGTATCGGCTCGCCGTCCTCAGGCGGCCGCGCTATCTCGACGAACACAGCCTTTCCCCTCGCGATCAGCTCCACGTCGTCCTCGTCGGGGTTCTGCTTGAGCACCGCGGGGTCGATCTCCTCCTGCGAGTACCACTTGACGCCACAGGGCGACTCGATGGTCTCGATCTCGAGGCTCCTGTTGAGGAGGAAGGCGATCTTGCCGTCTTCGAGCCGGCCCTGGGGGACGTACACGGTGTCGACGGCCAGGAGGCTGTTGTCCGGCGGGTAGAGCGAAATCCTCATCGCATGGTGCATGAGGTCCCCTGCGAGTCCCGCCCCGGCCATGAGGACGATCGCCGCCGCGCAGGCCGCCGGTACTGTTCTTGATCCAGGCATTTCCGCTCCCTCCTAGCGTTTCTTCCCGGCGAGGGCCCGGACGAGCTTCCCGATGTTCTCCCTCGCATGGCGGTAGTTCCGCGGCGTGTCTATGTCTATCCAGAACGCTCCCTTTCCTATCGGCACGACGTCGAGGTCATCGTTTCCGATCAGTCTCTTCACCCCCCCCGTGAGGGAGTATTCGCGACGCCTGAATGCTCGATCGAGCGCGGCGAACATCCTCTCGTCGAATCTGAACAAGCCGCAGTCGACGGCGTTGTATCTCCGCAGCTTCTTGCCTATCGCCTCCGGCTTCCCGCCCGCGAGCCTGACCTTGGTGGCGTCCCGGATGTCGAAGACGTTGTCGAGATCGGTGTCGACCGCGAGGATGCACCTCCGGCTCTTCGACTTCCGGACCCTTTCGACGGCCGCCGGCGGGAGGATGTGGTCGGACATGAGGACGAGGAACGCGGGCTCGCCCCGCACGGCCTTCCGCGCGCTGTACAGTGAAATCCCGTTGGGCTTCCTCCACTGCGGGTTGTTGACATAGGAGATGTCGAGCCCGTAGCGGCGGCCGTCTCCGAGCGCGGTCCTTATCGCAGCCGCCTTGAAGCCCGTGACCATCGTGACGCGCGTTATGCCGCCGAGCTTGACGCACTTCAGGATCCACTCGATTATCGGCTTGCCGTCGAGGTCCATGAGGCACTTGGGCCTGTCGGCGTTGATCTTCCTCACGCGCGTGCCGGCGCCCGCGGCGAGTATCACCGCCCGTCTGCATTCGTTTCTCATGCGCCTCCCTTCACCAGCCGTTCCTCTATCCGTTCGTCTATTATACCAACAATCCTCTCGGAAGCATGTCCGTCCAGCTTGTAGAAGAGAAGATTCCTCATTTCCTCGACACGCGCCTTCATCGCGGCGTCGGGCTCGAGCGCCCTCTCCACGGCTTGACCGATCCGTGCGGCGCTGGAGACATGCACGAAGGCGTCTTCGAGGAACATGCGGTTGTCCTCGTCGAGAATGGGCATACCGTCATGGTGGCGCAGCCGGTCGCATTCGAGATCGAATATTATCCCGACCCGGCCGAGTGCCAGGAGCTCGAATATCGTGCTCGACGCCTCGCTGAGCATGGTGTCGGCGACGTAGAGAAACGGGAGGATGCTGTGTTCCTCGGGCGGGACGAGCACGGCATGGGGGTGGCGCCGGACCGCCTTTTCGTAGAGCCGGTGATGCCAGTGGGGCGCGTACTTGCCGCGCCACGAGTACTGGTGGAGCTTTATGATGAGATTGTGATCGCGTGTCTGGTCGAGTATCGCCTCCCTGACCTTCCCTATGCAGGTCGGCTTGTAGGTCGGCGCGAAGAGCACGGTCTTCTTCGCGGGGTCGAGGCCCCAGCGGGCCATGATCGCCTCCCGGTCCAGTCGACCCTGGAAGATCGGGTCGAGCTTGGGATAGCCGACGACATGCACCTCGGAAGAGCCGCGAACGCCGAACTCCTCGATGCGCTTCCTGCGGTACTCCCCCTCTACGAAGATGAGGTAGTGCGTGGCCGTCGCCGCAGCGAGCAGCCGGTAGAGTATCGTCTTTATCCCGGTGCCGTGATTGATGAAGCAGAGCAGGGCGTCTCCGTAGCGCTCCGGGTCTCTCAGCACGTCCCCGGTGACGACGACGTCGAACCCGCGTGTCTCCCGCGTCACCTTCAACCCCTCGCGCCTCATGTCCTCTTCGATCTTGTCCCTCAGCGATCGCTGGAAGATGAGGAACACGCGCTCCTTGTCGTCGGGGCAGGTGAAGCAGATCTCATAGCCCGGGCGGCCCTTCATGCACTCGTATACGGGGTCGAGCGACGCCCTGTGGTAGAGATGTCCTATGCGGAATAGAACGCGGACCGTTCCTTTGCTCAATCGGTGCTGCCTTGCTGGAATCGTCGGTTGCCGTGTTGCGTTGCGCCTAGGATTCTTGCAGGTCGGCCGTGCCTGGTCAACGCCAAAAACTTGACTACCGCTCACGTCGTCGATGTTGTAGAATAATCGTCGACTGACGTTGGCGGCAGGGTTGTTGTTCCCATTGCTGGTGCTCGAGGAAGGTGCGATGCCGGGGAGACAGCAGGAGGGGTCGGCCGGGGAGTTCGAAGATATCGCGGCCCTCGGCGATCCCGACCTCCGCGACAGACTGAGCACGATGCCGCTCGCCGACCAGGCCGAGCTCTTTCGCCGCAGCGGCTGGGTGGACAGGGTGAGGATAGTAAAGAACTCGGACGTCGCGGGTGAGGTGCTGGCGTCGATGCCCGACGAGGAGGTGCTCCTGACATTCAGGGGCGCCGGTGAAGACGGTGGGCTCGCCCTGATACCTCACTGCACCGACGAGCAGCTCCGGTTCATACTCGACGTCGACCTGTGGAACGAGCACGCGGTCGACGAGGAGCGCGTGCTCAAGTGGCTCGACTACCTCGTCTCGAGCGGAGAAAAGGCGATAATCGACTTCGTCCGTGTGTGCGATTACGAGCTCGTCATCGTCTTCTTGAGCAAGTTGATACGACTGACCCCGTTCGAGGAGGCGGTCGAGACGGGCGAGGAGGCGACGAGTATCGTGCCCGACGATGCTTTCGTCGTGCAAGCCCTGGTCCCCGAGGAGACGCCGGCGATCCGGATCTTCCTGATGACGATCATGGGCGAGGACAGGGACCTCTACGCGAGGCTCCGCTATTCGACGTACCGGGCGATAGCCGCCGAGACGGAGGACGAGGCCTACAGGTGGAGGAACTCCAGGCTGGAGGAGAAGGGCATACTGGAATACGAGGAGGCGGCGAGGATATACGAGGCGTTGCCGCAGTCCGAGGTCCGCGGCCTGGCGGCGCGTGGTACCCGGCCGTATTACGGGGGCCGGGACGACATCCAGGTTCCGGCGTTCTACCCGCTCGGTCTTTCGGGCAGCCGGACGCCCTACCACGAGCTTCTCGAAGCGCTGGAAGAGGACGGGGTGAAGAACAGGATCGCCGGGGATGCGAGCTATGTGACCAACAGGCTCCTCGTCGCCGACGGCCGGCCGATCGGAGATGTGGACGCCACCCGGGAAGCCTTGGACCGTCTGTTTTCCCTCGCCAGCGTCGGGCTCCTGCACCTCGCGGCGGAGAACAAGAGAAAGCCGGCCGAAGTGCTCCCGGCGGTTTCGATCTCGGACCTTTTCAGGCTCGGCCTGGGGCTCGTCATGGATCTCGGGGCCGAGGCCGAGGATGTCGGCAAGAAGTGTCCGGCGGCGCCGGGGTTCGGCGAATATGCGCTGCTCGAGGAATACCAGGTCGGCGTCTTGAGGGGGCTCAGGAGAAGGGTGCCGCAGATGTATGAACCGGGCGCGACGGCGACGGACGACTACAGGGACTTCAGGACGCCGGATGAGATCGCGGCGGCGCGGGCGGTTCTCGCGCGGATCTCTGTGCTTGCGGAGACGTGCCTCGGGAAGCTCCGGCTTCTCCGGCATTCGGAGGCGCCCCGGCCGGCCTCCCCGCCGGCGGCGGGAGGTGCTCCCGCGGCCGTGGAGGTCCGCACGATGGACTTCGGCACGGCGCTCATGACGGGTTTCGCCCGCTTCGTCATCGATGAACGCTTCGGCGTCGCTCCGCTCGGCAGGCGTGAGGTCCAGAAGTTCCTCGACGCCGCCTTCGTCGATAGCGGGAAGCATGGGCGCACGATCGACGCCCGCGCCGCAGACAAGTTCCTCGCGTGGCTCAAGCGCAGGACCGGGTTCGAGGGGGACGAGTGGGCCATACTCGAGGCCTACGTGGCGGAGCATCTCGAACTCGTGGAAGCGGATTTCGCCGAGGTCTCTTCGGCGAAGGACACCGACTCCCTGCTCATAAGCAGCATGCTGATCGCCGCATAGACCAAGGCAAGGGAGGCGACCGGGGATGGAAGGTTTCTATGCCGTTACGGTTCTGGCCCTGGCGGCCGTCGTCGTCCTGCTGGTCATCCTGCTTATCAGAAGGAGAGAGGCCGGGCCCTCACGGGAATCGCTCGCCGCCATGCTGGAGTCGCTCAAGGACATCTCCGCCGTCCAATCGCAGGTGACTTCGCTTGCGAACAGCCAGACCATCGTGATGCAGAACCTGGGCAAGCTCGAACTCTCGCTCAAGGGACTGGAGACCAAGCTCTCCGAGACCTCCGGGAGCGTGAAGGAGGCCATTTCCAAGGACGTCAACGACACCAGGCGCGTACTCGTCGAGCTCAGGGCGAAGTTCGAGGACAGGAGCAGGAGGGAGGACGAGATCCACGCCGTCACTCGTAAGATAGAGCGCGTGGTCGTCGGGGCCCGGACGAGAGGCGAGTCGGGGGAGAACATTCTCGCCGAAGCCTTCGCGCAGTTCCCGGCGGAGATGATCGACCGGGACTTCCGCGTGGCCGGCGGGAAAGTCGTCGAATACGCGATCATCCTTCCCAACGGCAAGCGGCTGCCCGTCGATTCCAAGTGGAGCGGGGTCGAAGCCCTCGAGCGGATCGACAAGGAGTCCGACCCCGATGAGATCAAGAAGATCGAAGCCGAGATCGAAAGGGACGTGCGGCGCAAGGCCAAGGAAGTCGCGGGCTACATAGACCCGACATGCACCACCAACATAGCGATAGCGGCCGTTCCGGACTCGATCTACGGCGTCTGCGGGAAAGTCCATGTGGAAGCCTTCAGGTCGGGCGTGCTTCTCATGGCGTACAGCATGGTCGTGCCGTACGTACTCGCTCTCTACCACATGTATCTGCAGTTCGCGCGCTCGATCGACTTCGAGAACATCGAGGCCTACATCACCAAGATCGAACGCAGCCTCGACGAGGTGGACAAGATCATGGAGAACAGGGTCGCCAGGGCGGGCACCATGGCGGCCAACGCCTATACCGAGTGCAAGCAGGTGATAGGCTCCATGCGCGCGGCCACGGCCTTCTTGAGGGAATTGCCCGCCGCGGAGGAGGCGCCTTCCGGTGAGGCGGTGCGCATACCGGATGCCGCGTCGCCGGGGGACGATTCCGCCGCCGGGGACATGCCCGCCGCCTAGCACTCGATGCGCGGCGGCCGGGACCAGCCGTTCCGGACGGGTCGGGTCCGCACCGGGCCGGCTCTCGAGGCGGCGCCCGCTAAGTCAGGCCCTTCTCCATCGCCTCTTTCATGGCGTTCCAGAACGGGTCGACCCGGGGGTGCTCGATCGGCCGCCGCTTGCCGGCCTCGACCATGTTGTAACCCTGGTGCTTCTCCGCCAGGCGCCCGACGGCTTCCGCGGTGCGCCCCTTGGCCCGCAGGGTGCGGAGGAGGTCGTCCGCCCTGTCCGGGCGCACTGTGATTATCAGCGTCCCCTCGCTTATCGACGTCAGGGGGTCCATCCCGAAGTGGGAGCAGATGGCGTCCACGGCCGGGAGAACGGGGATCTTCTCCTTCTCGACGACTATGCCGGCGCCCGACGCCTGGGCGATTTCGAACAGCCCTCCGATCACCCCGCACTCGGTGGCGTCGTGCATGGCGGTCACGCCGTCGTCCCTGACGCCTATGGTCACCGCGGCGAGTGCGTCATCGACGGTGGACATCTCGTAGAACAGGGCTCGCCCCTCACGCAGCGTGTCGGCCCCCAGGTTCTTCTCTATGGTCTCGGGAAAGGCGCATGCGAATATGCCCGTCGCCTCGATGGCCGCTCCCTTGGTTATGACTATGACGTCGCCGGGTCTTCCCATGCCGGGGTGCAGGTACTCGTCCTCGGGCCCGACGGCGATGAAGGTCGCCCCGCCCACCATCGGGTAGTCCGTGCCCGTGTATCTCGCCGTGTGGCCGCCCACGACCGCCGCGCCGTAGCGCGAGCTCTCGCGGTGGAAGACGTCCCAGATCGTCTTGAACTCCTCCTCGTTCATGCTCATGGGGAGGTTGAAATCGACGACGACGTACGCAGGGGGGAATCCGCTCGTCGTCACGTCCGAAGCCAGGATGTGCCAGGCGAACCAGGCCGCCCGCTCGAAACCGTACTCCGGCACTATGAATATGGGGTCGGTGGTGAGCACCATCACGCGGCCGTCGCCCGTCCTGACGACGCCGCAGTCGTGACCGTGCCGGGGCCCGACGAGGACCTCCTCCCGGTCGGCGCCGAGCCGCGGATAGATTATTTCGTCGAAGAACTCCGGTGACACCTTGCCTATCGCCGGGAACGTGGCGGCCGGCATGTCGTTCGTGTCTGCCATGTTGCCCCTCCTTCGTGACGAATGCGCAACGCGGGACATCGGGGCGCCGGTCGGAGCGGGTGCACAGGTGGCGGGAAGCGTCTCCCTACGCCGGTATTAACCGGTTCAGGTTCAAGGGGTCAGTGAGAACTCACCCTCTCAGCCCGTAACGCCGAGCTCCCCCAACGCAATCCGGTTATACGCAATCATAGCCCGGGCGCTGCGCAAGGTCAAGCTGGCGATGGGAGAAAGCAGCTTGGAGCGTGCGTGACGCTTTCGTATAATCCGGAGGACGGCAACGGGGAGCGTGGAGATGCTGATCAAGAACGACCAGGTCATATTGTCTGCGGGGATGTTGTGTCTGGCCGCATCGATACTGCTCAGGCGCTTCGTCGATCCCTTCGTCGGGGCCCCTGTCTGGATGGCCTTTATCGAGGGCGTTCTCGTCGGTGGCTCCATTGCGCTCAACATCGCCTATCTCGTGAGGCTCAGGAGGAAAAGGCAGAACGGTTG
This sequence comes from bacterium, assembly GCA_025774425.1. Taxonomy (GTDB): domain Bacteria; phylum Arandabacterota; class Arandabacteria; order Arandabacterales; family JALGWA01; genus JALGWA01. Next base: position 5,143 of record JALGWA010000011.1, on the reverse strand, counting down.
AGCGCGTAGCGCGGGCGCTCGACCGCGAGCCCGGCGGGGACGGCGAGCGATGCCGGACGGAATCGCCCTGCCAGAGGGGTGCCATGTCCGAAGAGCCCGTGACAGCTGCGAGGATCATCGTAAGGGAGGCCGGACCGGCCGACGCGGACGCCATAGCGGGCCTGAGCGCGCAGCTGGGCTACCCGGCCTCGACCGGGGATATGGAGAAGCGCATAGCGGACATAGCGGAGGACGACGACTGCATAGTGCTCGTCGCCGATTCGAACGGATCCGTCATCGCCTGGCTGCTCGTGCATGTCTGCAGGCTTGTGACCAGCGATCGCCTCGCACAGATCGCCGGGCTGGTCGTCGACGAGTCCAACCGCGGCCGGGGAGTCGGTGCGCTTCTCATGCGCAAAGCGGAAGAGTGGGCGCGCGGGAAGGGCTGCCGCGGGGTGATCCTCCGTTCACGGTCCACGCGCAAAGACGCCCATGCCTTCTACAGGAAGCTCGGGTACTCGGACATAAAGACCCAAGATGTCTTTCTCAAAGTTTTCCGGGCTTGATGGCAAGGCGTGGCCGCTCCCCGAATGGAGTTGACACGTCGCCGGCCCATGCGTACCATCCGGGTTGGCTGCTTCGGTCTCGGGAGGATGCGTCATGCGTTTCAAACTGGTACTTCTCATCATTCTCGTCATCCTGTTGCTCGTCGTGATCGTACAGAATCTGGAGCCTGTGTCGGCTGCCTTCCTGTTCGTCACCGTCACCATGCCGCTCGCGCTCCTGCTCTTCATCATGGCGGCGATCGGTTTCGTCGTCGGCGCCATCGTCGCGCTGGTATACCGCACGGGCGACAGAAAACCTTAAAGGGCTGGTCGCCGGCGCCGCGCGGCGAGACGCACCGGCCGCCCGCTCCCGGGCGTCCTCTCGTCCGGCCCTTTTGTCCTTCAGCACCCCCTGCGCCTGCCGATATATCCGACGTGGAGCCACGTTCTGTTTGGGGATGGACCATTCCGGCCCGGCATGGTCATGGTGTCTACCGGGTGCATATTATGAGAAGCATTCTTCTTATACCTGCAGTATTGCTCCTCATCGCCGGCCTGTCCCTGTCCGGGGCCGAGGCGCGCACCGTCAGGGTCGGCCTGTACGGGAACGAGCCCATGCTCTTCTCCGACGAGGACGGGGCTCCGGCGGGTTTCTACGTCGACGTCCTCGAGCATGTCGCCTCCGGCGAGGGCTGGGAGCTCTCCTACGTCGCCGGCAGGCGCTCGGACTGCATGACGCGGCTCCGGGACGGCGACATAGACATCCTGCCGGGAATCGGCCTCGAACCCGACTCGAGCGAGTACGTGCTGACCCGGGTCTGTGTGCTGTCCGACTGGGGACAGATCTATTCGCGGCCGGACTCACCCGTGGAAACTCTGGCCGACGCAGCCGGCGGGACGATCGCGGCCGCGCGCGACGACGCGATGTATCGTGGACTCCGAGCCGTCATGGAGGAGATGGGACTCGACTGCCATTTCGTCGAGGTCGACGGCTACGGTGACGCCCTCGACATGGTCCGCCACGGCGTAGCCGACGCGTGCATCGTTCCCAGGTTGTTTGCCCCTCCGGGTGTTTCGGAAGGCCTCGCCCGGAGCGCCCTGGTCGGCCCGCCCGTCGAGTTGCGGTTCGCAGTGAGCAGCGCGGCCGCCCCGGCCCTGGCGCATGCCCTCGACGCGCGTGTCGCGGAGATGAGGCGGGATCACGGCTCGCCCTATTACGAGGCCCGGAGCACATGGTTCGGAGAGCACGCGCCCGGCGGCTTCGCCGGGTGCCGGAACTGGGCCCTCGTCGTGGCGATGGCCTTTCTCGGCCTGTTGCTGCTTACGAGCATATTGCATCGCAGGCGGGTGAAGGAGGAGACGCGGCGGCTGCAGGACGAGGCCGACGACTTGAGATGCGCCAACGACGCGCTCAAGGCGGCCGAGGGGCGCCTGCGGACACTCTATGACAGGATGAACGAGGGCGTCTGTCTTCACGAGATGGTGTTCGACGAGGCGGGGCGCGCGGTGGACTATGTCTTCCTCGACGTCAATCCGTCGTACGAGGCGATACTCGGCCGCGAGCGTGACAAGATCGTGGGCAAGAGGGGCCGGGAGGTGTTCGACTCGGACGACATACCCTTCCTGGATGCTTACGCCGACGTCGTAGCGACCGGGCACCACTCGACTTTCGACGCCTACTTCCCGCCGGCGCGGCGGCACTTCAGGGTGTCGGTGTTCAGTCCGGAGCCGGGCAAGGTGGCCGCCATCCTGTCCGACGTCACCGAGAGCAAGGAGGAGATGGACGAGCTCAAGACGTCGGAGGGCAAGTACAGAATACTCTTCGAGAACGCCCCGGACGCCATGTACCTGAACGACTTGAGCGGCAACCTCGTCGACGGGAACAGGGCCGCCGAGGAGCTCCTCGGGTACAAGAAGCACGAACTCGTCGGCGAGAACATTCTCAAGGCGGGCTTGATTCCGCTGGAGCAGACGCTCAAGGCGGCGAACAACATCTCGCTCTGCGCGCAGGGCAAGCCGACCGGGCCCGATGAGTTCACGCTCGTCCGCAAGGACGGCGGGCACGTCGACGTCGAGATATCCACGCATCCGGTCAAGATCGACGGCCAGACCTTGGCGCTCGGGATCGTCAGGGACGTTACGGCCCGCAAACACGCGGAACGGTCGCTCCGGGAGTACGAGGAGCGCCTCCGCGCCGTGTTCGAGTCCGTGGGGGCCGCCGTCATCGTATCCGACGTCAACGGCGAAATAGAGCAGGTCAACCGCTCCGCCGTCGGCATGCTCGGCTACGCCAGCAAGGAGGAGCTCATCGGCTGTCATGCCTCGCTGTGCATCGCCGAGGAGGACAGGCAGCGCGCCTCGGAGGACATGATGCGCGCCCTCAGGACTGGCGACCGCGTCGTCGGTGAGTACAGGTTCCTCAAGAGAGGCGGCGGCGGCATAACCTGCCGGGTCGACATAGACGTTCTCAAGGACAGGGACGGGAACGCGATCGGCTTCGTGATGCTCGCATGTGACATCACCGACAGGAAGGAACGCGAGCGGGCCATGCTCGAAGACGTCAGCAAGTACAGGAGCCTGCTCGAGGGGCTCGACGAGGCCGTCTTCCGCGTCACGCTGCCGATCGGCAAGTACGACTACGTCAGCCCGTCGGTCGAGGGTGTGTTCGGCTACACCGCGGGCGAGTTCCTCAAGAACCCGCTCCTCATGAGGAAGCTCGTCCACCCCGACCATGCGCGCTACTTCAACGACATGTGGAAGGATCTCATACAGGGCCACATACAGCCCAGCTACGAGTACAAGATAGTCGATCGCGGGGGCAGGGAAAAGTGGGTTCTCCAGACCAACCGGCGCGTCTTCAACGAGGCCGGCAAGGTCACGGCGATCGAGGGCGTATGGAGGGACGTCACCGAACACAAGCAGGTCGATGACTCGCTCCGTGAGAACGAAGAGCATTTCAGGCTGATGTTCGAGGCCGCCGGCACGGCGCTCCAGTTCTACGACGCCGGCCGCACGCTGGTGCACGCCAACGACGCCTGCCTCGATCTCTTCGGTGTCGACGACATCGGGAGGTTGCGCAAACTCAACCTGCTGACACACGAGAGCGCGCCGGCCGACGCGAGGAGAATGCTCGAGGCCGGCAGGCCCGCGGCGTGGAGGGCGACCCTGGACTTCGCCGCGCTGAGGGAGGGCGGCGTCCTGGAAGGCCGCCGGACGGGCACGGTCGATCTTGAGATAGCGGTGAGTCCGCTCGATACGGGCGGCGGCTCGCCGACATGGTATCTGGCGGAGATACGCGACGCCGTCCGGGCCGCCGCCGGCGCGCCGGAGTCGACCGTCCTCGACGCGGCGGCCGGGCTGGCGAAGGCGATGGCCCAGGACTTCAACGACATCCTCACGGGCATCATGGGCTACAGCGAGCATCTCGCGGGCGAGCTCGCCGGGAACGAGTCCCTCCACGGTGAAGCCGAGGAGATCCGGAAGGCCGCGGAGAAGGCCGTCGCCCGCACGAGGCAGCTCCTCACCTTCTCCCGCTCGGCGGCCGTCAAGTCGGTGCCGCTGGACCTCAATGCCGTGATCACCCAATGCCGGTCGAGGATCGCCAGGGCGCTCGGCGACGACAAGAAGCTGGAGGTCAACCTGGACCCATCCCTCGGGGAGGTGCGCGCCGACCGGCGGCAGATCGAGACGATTCTCGAGAATCTGGCGTCCAACGCGGGCGAGGCGATGCCGGCGGGCGGCACCATGACGATAGAGACGAGCGCCGTGGACCGCGGTGGCGGGGCGGTGTCCCTGGACGGGCCCGGAACCGGGCATTTCGCGCGCCTGACCGTCTCCGACGACGGCCCGGGCATACCGCCCGACGTCATCGAGCACATCTTCGAACCCTTCTTCACCACCAGGGAGGGCAGGGCCGGAATGGGGCTTTCGGTCGTCTACGGGAGTGTGAAGCAGCACGGTGGATGGATCGAAGTCGCGAGTCCCGCCGGCAAGGGGGCCGAGTTCGCTCTCTACTTCCCGGCGCGGCCCGCAAGGCGGGAGGAGGCGCCGACGGAGGCGGCGGCCGCGACAGGCCTCGCGGGCAGCGGGCAGCGGATCCTGATCGTCGAGGACGACGAGATCGTGCGCTCGATGGCCGCCAAGGTCTTGAGGGATCGGGGCTACACCGTCTTCACGGCGGCGACCGCCGCCGAGGCGAGGGAGAGGTTCAGAGAGCAGCACGGCGGATTCGATCTCGTGTTCTGCGACATCGCCCTTCCCGACGACAGCGGGTTGCGCCTCGCGGCGGAACTGCATTCCGAGCGACCCGACCTCAGCGTGCTGCTCTCGAGCGGGTACGCCGACAAGCGGTCACAGGCGGCGGACCTCGGGAAGGACTTCCCGCTGCTCGAGAAACCCTATGCCCTCTTCGACCTCCTCACGGCGGTCAAGGATTCCCTGGGGCAGCCCGTCGGGACCCCGTGACATGCGGGGCGGCCCGCTCGCCTAGTCGAGCGCGGAGACGAGCCTGGCTGCATTGCTCCCGAGGAGGTCGATATAGGAGCCCCGATCGGGGTATGCGGTGAGAACGACCCTGGGAACGCCCAGCCCCGCGGCGATCCTCTTTCCCGCTTCCTGCG
>JALGWA010000396.1 GCA_025774425.1 bacterium | reverse complement strand
GCGGTGCCGAAATCGGTACCAACCTGATTGACGGACACCAGGATACGCCGCTCCCGGACCGCTCGAGTGCGCGGTGCCGAAATCGGTACCAACCTGATTGACGGACACTAAACGACTTCGAGCCGTCCATTGCGCTTGAAGTCGGTGCCGAAATCGGTACCAACCTGATTGACGGACACATGACCGCCGTACTGAATGAGCCATTACACATCATGGTGCCGAAATCGGTACCAACCTGATTGACGGACACGATTGCTCGGCTTCCTTCTGCTTCTGGAGCTCGGGGTGCCGAGATTGACGGACACGGCGGAGCGGTTGATTACCATATGCCCGACTGATGGGTGCCGAAATCGGTACCAACCTGATTGACGGACACTCCTCGAGTACATGGGCATGTGCAGGTGTTCAAGCTTGTGGTGCCCGAGCTCATTCGGGGGCTCGGTCCCGAGCTTGAAGCATGAGAATTGGGGCGGCCGGCCTAACACCTATGAGGCCTCCGCTAGTCCATCACTTGCAGCCGGCGGTCTTGGCTGTCACGGCGGCCGCTGGGCACCCGCCGCGACAGCCCGGCGATTACAGCTGGTGCTGAATATTAGACAATCATCTTCTCAAATTCGCGCTGGTACTTCTTATGTGATTAAATGCCAGGCGTCGAGCGCCTAAAGTAGGCACTTGCCTCGGTATATCTTTATGGGTTATCCTGGTCGAGAGTATCGAGGCCTGCGGACAACGCGTGTATCTCTATGGTGAGTTTCCAAGTATGTGAACCAGTGAAGGAGGATCCGATGGACAAGCTCTACAGCGCGGCGAAGAAGGCGGTACAGAACTCTCTCAAGATCAAGAAGGGGGAGAAGTTCCTGCTCGTCACGGACAAGCAGAAGATGAAGATCGCGGAAGCTTTGGCCTACTGGGCCAAGAAGGCCAAGGCCGAGACGACGACCTATCTCATGACCGAGACGCTGCGGCCGATCGACGCGGCCACCTCGCTCTTCGGGCTCATGATCAAGAAGGCGGACGTCACGGTCTACATGCTCGACGCCCGGGTCGAGGAGAAGCCCTTCCGGGGGTTCATGGTGGAGAACGGCGGGCGCTACGGCCGTATCTGCATGATGCCCGGGATCACGGAAGACATGATGAAACGCCTCGTCAACATCGACTTCCACAAGATGGATATGCTCACGAGGAAGATGATACGGACCATCAAGGACTGCACCGATGTCCACGTCACGAACGCCCTCGGCACCGACATCACCTTCAGCGTCAAGGGACGCAAGTGGGAAAACGACAACGGCGACATCAGCAAGAAGGGCAACCACGGGAACCTTCCCGCCGGCGAGTGCTACACCTGCCCCGTCGAGAGCACCTTCACCGGCAAGGTCGTATTCAGCCTCATTGACGACAAGATCGGACGCGGCGAGATGATCTTCGAGAAGGGGAAGCTCGTCTCCTCGAAGGGCAAGGGCATCACGGAGATCCTGAAGGGGATGGGCAAGGACCCGACGGGCCGGATCATCGGCGAGTTCGGCATCGGCACGAACCGGGGCGCCAAGATCTGCAAGAACATGCTGGAGGCGGAGAAGGCCTTCGGGACCGTCCACTTCGCGATCGGCGACAGCTACGGGATCGGGAAGAACAAGAGCAAGTTCCACTTCGACGCGCTCGTCGAGAAGGTGACATTGACGGCGGGCAGGAAGGTCCTGATCAAGAACGGGAAGTTTCTGCTGAAGTAGGGAACGACGCGATGTATCCATAAATAACCGGGCGCGCCTTTCGCCGTGAGGAGCGCCCGGTCTGTTTCGATACCGAATACCAGCCGCAGGCTTACCTTATATAAGGAATATCTCGGTCTGCTTCCTGGAGAGGAACTCTCCGCCGTCCGGCCGGACGACGATGATCTCCTCGATCGTCGCGACCCCGTAGCCGGGGAGGATGATCCGCGGCTCGAGGGTGAATGTCTGCCCTTCCTCCACCTTCATGTAGGGAAGCTCCCCGTACCGTTCCCATTCGGGGCAGAGGAGCGTGCCGCCGTCGTGCGCCTTACGGCCGATCTGGTGGCCCAGGGCGTGGGGGTACTCGCCGAAGCCCGCATCCGTGATGTGACCCCTTGCGAGGGCATCGACGGCACGGCCCTCCATCCCCGGTCTGATTTTCTCGGCCGAGAGGGCGATCGCGTCCCGCACCGTGTCGAAGGCCTTCTGGACGATCTCGGGCGGCTTCGTCTCGCCGTCCTTCAGGAAGTACCAGGTGCGCTGGAGGTCGGAGCAGTACTCCTCGACCTTCACGCCGAAGTCGATGTTGAGGACGTGGCCCTTCTCGATCTTCCGGTCGGTGGGGCCCGCGTGGGCGCCCGCCGACTCGGGGCCCGTGAAGACGGCGGGGCAGGTCTCCTGCTCCCAGGCGGTCGTGACGCCGCGGCGGTCGACCTCCTTCATTATAAAGGAAGCGACCTCCTTCTCCGTCATGCCCGGCTTCACGAAGCCGGTGACGAGATCGAATATCTCCTCCGCCATGTCGACGGCCTTCGTGATGCGCCGGAGCTCCTCGGGGCTCTTCCTACCGCGCAGCTTCGCCATGATCTTCTCTGAGCTCATGAGCCTCTCGATATAGGGGGTGTCCTTTAGGTAGTCCGTCAGGATCATGTACATCCCGTGGCTCAGGCCGTCCGCCATCAGGTCATTCATCGAGAAGTTGATCGCGATCGTCTT
>JALGWA010000395.1 GCA_025774425.1 bacterium | reverse complement strand
GACCTTCTCGACGATGAGGTCGGGCACGATGTATCTGGGTTCCTCCGATGAGTACCGCGCGCCGGGGCGCGGGTCGAGACCGCCGACGACATCCGCGGCGGCCTGGATCTCCTTGACCGTCTTCTTGAGCTTCCGCGCGATCTCGCGATAGCGTTTCTCGAGGAGATGGTCCAGATGGTCCCGCACCAGCCTTGCGGCGAGGCCGTCCGAGAGCCCCAGCTGATCGAGCTGGATCAGCAGGCTCTCCCTGAGATCGCCCGCTCCCACGCCGGGGGGATCGAATGTCTGTATGATGCCGAGCACCTCCTGGACTTTCTTCCTGTCGGCGCCGGTGTATCCCGCTATCTCTTCAACCGTGCAGGTGAGAAAACCGTTCCCGTCCAGGCTCCCGATTATGAACTCCCCGATCTTGAGGTCTTCCGGGGAAGTCACCGACATCCTCAGCTGGCCCATGAGGTGTTCCTCCAGGCTCGGGCGGACGACCGTCGCTCTCTCATAGCGATCCTCGGTCTCCTCCCGTTCGCCAGCCTCCTGCCCGCCCATCTCGAAGCCGTCTCTGAGGTAACGGTCCCAGTCGATCTCGTCGGCGCCGGCCTTGAACTCGCCCTCGTCTTCGCCGACGCCGGTATCGACCTCCTGCGCTTCCTCCTCCTCGTCGGCTTCCTCGACGTCTTCGAGCATCGGGTTGTTGAGGAGCTCGTACTTCAGCTTCTGCTGAAGCTCCAGCGCCGGCATCTGGAGGAGCTTGATCGCCTGCTGGAGCTTGGGCGTCATCACCAGAGTCTGCCTGAGCTCGGGCCGGAGCTCATGTCTCATGTCCATTGGTCACTGCCCCCGTAAGTCGGTCTAGTCAAGCGAGAACCTCTCTCCCAGATAGGCCTGCCTCGCCAGGGCGTTCCTTGCGAGCTCGTCCGGCCTGCCCGCCACCAGAATCCTCCCGTCGGCCATGATGTACGACCTGTCGGTGATCGACAGGGTCTCGCGCACGTTGTGGTCGGTTATGAGAAGGCCGAGCCCCCTGCCGCGCAACCTGGTGACTATCGTCTGAATGTCGTTCACGACTATCGGGTCTATCCCGGAGAACGGCTCATCGAGGAGCATGAAACTCGGGTCCGTGACGAGGGCCCTGGCTATCTCCACGCGCCGCCGTTCCCCCCCCGAGAGGGTATAGGCCGCAGAGCGCCTGAGATGCGAGATTCCCAGCTCGTCGAGCAGGTTTTCCAGGCGTTCCTCCTTCTCCCCATCACTTATATCGAGCGTTTCGAGGATGGCCTTGAGGTTGTCTTCGACACTGAGCTTCCGGAAGACCGACGGCTCCTGGCTTAGATAGCCGATGCCCAGGCGCGCCCGCCGGTACATCGGCAGCTCGGTCACGTCGACATCATCCAGGAGAATCCGCCCCCCTTCGGGCCTGACGAGCCCCATTATCATGAAGAAGGTCGTGGTCTTGCCGGCCCCGTTCTGGCCCAGGAGCCCGACGATCTCACCGCGCTCGAGGGCCAGGGAAACCCCGTCGACGACCTTCCGTCCCCTGTAGTACTTGACCAGGCCCTCCGTCCTCAGCACGCTACTCACGTGTCTCTCCCCCGGACTCGTCGCCTGTGTATATGGTCGCCTTCATATCCTTGAGGATCTCGAAAGACTTGAGATCCGGCTGTCCCCTGAACCCGACACCCGTGAGGACATCGCCCTTCCTGACCACCCTGACCGAGTCCTCGGAAACGATCTCGCGCGTCTTGCCGATCCACCTCAGTCTCTCCGTCTCGAGCGTCACACCAGACCTCCCCGTGACCAGCACGTTGCCTCTCGCCTCCATATCGTCCGTCCCGCGGTTGATGACACCTCTGTCGGCGACCAGCGTCGACCTGACGCCGCCGTGCTCGTCGAAGAACTCGATCCGCATTTCCTCCGTCTCGATGATATTCCTGCTGTCGTAAATGTAAGCTGTCCTGGCCACGACATTCCACTCCTTCCTGCCGGCCGCCGTCTCGCTGATGCTGAAGTCGGTTATCACCTGGTCGGGGAGCGGCTTGTCCGTACGCGCGGTTTTCGCCCCGGGCTTCTCGCGGCTGCACATGCAGGCGCCCGCGAGCAGAATCGCGCCTGCGAGGGCTACTGATACATGTCTGGCCGGACCGATTTCCATCTCTTGTGCATCCATACCCACTGCGTGGGCTGCCTCCGTATGAACTCCTCCACGGCGTTCGAGCACTTCCTGACATCGTCGAGAATCGTGCCCGGCTTGCCGACGATGCGAACCGGCTCCTTGACCTCGACATGGTACTTGCCGTCTTCCGTCATCAGCATGGCCGCCGGCAGTATGGCCGCGCCCGTCCTCGCCGACAGGCGGACGGGCCCGACGGCCGTCTTCGCCGGAACGCCGAGGAACTCGACCTCCACGCTCTGCACCGACGT
>JALGWA010000394.1 GCA_025774425.1 bacterium | reverse complement strand
TGCATTTTGAGCTCTGACCCCTCCGGTTGCATCATTCTCTTGACCGGCGGGGCGGTTGATGTTACCTTGACGGGGTAAAGTCCAAGGAGGTATGCGTTGCCGCATCACAAGTCCGCGATGAAGAGGTTGCGCCAGGACAAGAAGCGCAGGATCAGGAACCGCCAGGTCAAGGGTCACGTCAAGGGCGCCGTCAAGGCGGTGCGCCTGGCGGAGACCCCGGAAGAAGCCCGGGCCAGGCTGGACCGCGCCTCGTCGACGATCGACAAGGCCGTCAAGAAGGGCATACTGCACAAGCGCACCGCCGCCCGGAAGAAGTCGAGGCTCGCAAGGAAGGTGAACGCTCTCGCCGCCTAGACCTCGTATCTCTTCTTGAGATCCCTCACCATGTCCAAGGCGGCGTCCACGGCGCCGGCCGTTTCGACCTTGGTCGTCTTGCCGGTTTCGCGCAGTCTTATCTCGACGACGCCGTCCTTCATGCCGCGCTCGCCCACGGTGATCCGTATGGGAACGCCTATGAGGTCGGCGTCCTTGAACTTGCCGCCGGGCCGCTCTTCCCTGTCGTCCATGATCACCTCGACTCCTCTGTCCAGGAGCCCGCGGTAGATCTCGTCCGCCGTTGCGACGAGGTCCGGGTCGGACATGTTGGTCGGCAGTATGTGCACCTCGAAGGGCGCTATGGAGATGGGCCAGAAGATGCCGTCATCGTCGCTGTTCTGCTCGATCGCGGCGGCGACCGTGCGGGTTATGCCTATGCCGTAGCAGCCCATGATGAAGGGGCGCTCCGTGCCTGTCTCATCGAGGAAATGCGCCCTCATCGCCGTCGAGTACTTGGTGCCGAGCTTGAAGATCTGGCCGACCTCTATGCCCCGCCACGAGGTGAGCATCTCCCCGCACTTCATGCACGTGTCGCCTTCGGCGACCTGCAGAAGGTCGTGGAACTCGGCCGGCTCGAAGTCCCTGCCGAGGTTGACGTTGACGAAATGCGCATCGGCTTCGTTCGCCCCGGTTACCATGTTGACCATGTCCGACACCGACCGGTCGGCGATGATGCGGACCCCTTTGAGCCCTACCGGTCCGGAGAACCCGAGCGGCCCCCCGGAGACCTTCAGGATCTCCTCGGGCTCGGCGAGCTCCAGGCTCGACGAGCCGAGCACCTTCGCCAGCTTGGCCTCGTTGATCTCCCTGTCGCCGCGCATCAGCACCGCTACATACTCGCCGTCCGAATTGTAGATGATCGTCTTGAGGAGCCGCCAGGGCTCCTTTCGGAGGAAGGCCGTGACCTCTTCGACGGTTTTCATCCCCGGCGTGCTCACCTTCTCGAGGGGCAGGGGCTCCTCGTCGGCCGCGCGCTTCTCGATGCCGCCCTCGGCCCTCTCCTCGGTGGCCGCGTACCCGCATTTGCAGGCGAAGACGCGCGACTCGCCCGTCTCCGCGAACACCATGAACTCATGCGTCACGTCGCCGCCTATGGCGCCCGAGTCGGCCGTCACGGCCCCGAAGCGCAGGCCGCAGCGCTTGAAGATGCGCGTGTAGGCTTCGTACATCTTGGAGTAGGTCTCCTCGAGAGACTCCTCCGTCGCATGGAAGGAATAGGCGTCCTTCATTATGAACTCGCGCGCACGCACGATGCCGAAGCGCGGACGGACCTCGTCCCTGAACTTGGTCTGTATCTGGTAGAGCGTCATGGGGAGCTGCCGGTAGGATCGCACCTCGCCGCGGGCGATGTCCGTCACCACCTCTTCATGCGTCGGCCCGAGGGCGAAGAACCTGCCGTGCCTGTCCTCGACCCTCATCAGCTCCTTGCCGTAGACCGCCCACCTCCCGCTCTCCTTCCAGAGCTCGGCCGGGCTCAAGACCGGCATCAGGATCTCGAGGGCGCCCGTGCGATCCATCTCCTCCCGGACTATTCTCTCCACCTTGCGGGTCACGCGCAGCCCGAGCGGGAGCAGCGAGTAGACGCCCGCCGAGACCTTCCGCATCATCGCGGCGCGCAACATCAGCTTGTGGCTCTTGACCTCGGCCTCCGCCGGGGTCTCCTTGAGAGTCGGGGAGAAGAACCTCGTCCACCTCATTGTTTCCTTCCCTTCAATGCTCTGAGTACCTCTTCGACGATCAATTTCTCGAGATCGGCGCCGCCCCCCGCCGTCGCCCCCGGGGCGGGCTCGCAGACTTCACATTCCCCGCAGGGCGGCTCCGGACCCTTGATGCCGAGCATGTCACGAACCTGCATCAGCTTCCGCACTTCTTCGTCCCCGAGGGGTTCGACACGGCCCAAGTGACGGGCGATGAAGGTGATCTTGGCGAAGTGCTCGACCGTCTCGAGCTTGTGATAGGCGGCGAGTACGTCCGGGCCCACCGTCATGGCCCCGTGATTCCTCAACAGAAAGGCGTCGTACTTCACTACGACATCCTCGATGGAACG
>JALGWA010000393.1 GCA_025774425.1 bacterium | reverse complement strand
ACCAGGAGGCGGACTCCTTCGTCGTCCCGGGCCTTCTCCAGAACCCCGAGGAGCTCGGCGATCATGACCTCGTTGAAGGCGTTCCTCACGTCGGGACGGTTGAGAGCCACCCAGAGCGCCATGCCCCTCGCTTCGACTTCTATGGTCTCGTGCGATCCGTAGTCCGCCATCCCCGTCAGTCCCCCGCCGGCACGGCCTTGAAGCCGTAACAGAGTATGCCCGCCTCTCCCTCTTCCTTGACCTTCCTGAACTCGATCCTGACGGGCATGCCCGTCTTGAGGTCATCTACGGGGCAGTCGGCTATCTGGCACTGGATCCTGACGCCGTCGTCGAGCGCGATGACGGCGATGGGGTAAGGCGCTTCGTCCACGTGCTCCGACGGCGCGACGCGTATGACCGTGAAGGTCTCGACCCTGCCCCTGTCCGGAAGTACTACCGTATCGAAGGCCCTGCCCCCGCACTCCGGACAGACGAGACGCGGCGGAAAGAACACCGCCCCGCAGCCCTTGCACCTCCAGAATATGAACGACCGAGCTTGCACCCGTTCCACCCATGTTCTGGGTGAGGCCGCGCCTTGCATTCTCGACCTGCCTGTCGCCGCTCTCGCCGCGCAGTTGTTCGACGACCTCCACTATCTGGGCGACGCCCGTGGCGCCGACCGGATGCCCCTTGGACTTGAGGCCGCCGCTTGTGTTTACCGGTATCCTGCCGCCTATCGCCGTCTCGCCGGCCTCCGTGACCGCGCCGCCCCGGCCCTTCTCGGCGAAGCCGAGCGCCTCTATGGTCAGTATCTCCGCTATGGAGAAGCAGTCATGCACCTCGGCGACGTCGATGTCGTCGGGCTTCACGCCCGCCATCGCATACGCCTCCCGGGCGGCCTTCTCGACAGCGCCGAGCCAGGTGATGTCCTTGCGCTGGTGAAGCGCGATGGCGTCCGTGGCGTGGCCCGACCCCGAGACCTTCACTACGGGCTTGCGGGCGATGGCCGCGGCCTTGTCCAGGGGGCAGATGATCACCGCCGCGGCGCCGTCGGTGATGGGCGAGCAATCGAGGATCGTGAGCGGGTCCGCGACCATCACCGAGTTCTCGACCTGGTCTGTCGTCAACGTCATGCGGTACTGGGCATTGGGGTTCTTGGAGCCGTTTTCGTGATTCTTGACCGACACCATCGAGAGCTGCTTTCTCGTCGTGCCGTAGCGTTCCATGTGGGCGCGCGCCATCAGAGCGTAGAGACCGGGAAATGTGACGCCGTTATACACTTCATACTCCTGGTCGGCCGCCGTCGCCAGCGCGAATGTCGCACCTGCGCCGTCGACATCCGTCATCTTCTCGACACCGCCGACGAGCACGATATCGTTCATGCCGGAAGCAACGTCCATGATGCCGCATCTGAACGCGAGCCCTCCGGAGGCGCACGCGGACTCGACGCGCGTCCCTGGAACGGGCGTCACGCCGAGATAGTCGGCGAGCAGCGCGCCTATGTGCTCCTGGCCGACGAACAGCCCCGAAGACATGCAACCGACGTACATGGCGTCGATTCCGTCCACCCCCGCATCGTCGATGGCCTTCAAAGCGGCCTCGACATAGAGGTCGCGGAGCGATTTCTCCCAGATCTCACCCCACTTGATCATACCGACTCCGATTACTGCAACGTCTCTCATCAGCCTAACCCTCACTCCAAGTATTCGCCTATTCGCCCTTGCGGATCTTCCTGCGGAGTTTCGCGTACTCCCCGTACTCGATGTAGCGCTTGTGCTTGTCCAGATAGTCCGTGACCTTGAAGGCGCGGTCGCGGACTTCCTCTATGCGGTCCGTGACGCGGAATATGAAGCCGTCGCTCCCGGCGCCGGAACCGTACGAACACATCAGTATGAGATCTCCGGGCCGGGCGACATCGAGGGTCGCCGCAAGGCCCATCGGCGAAGAGCCGGAGTAGGTGTTGCCCAGTCTGGGACAGAGCAGTCCCGGCTCTATCTGCTCGGGCTTGAAGCCGAGTTTCCCGGCCGCCGTCGACGGGAACTTGCCGTTGGGCTGGTGGAACACGGCGTAGGTGAAGTCCTCGGGCTTGGTGCCGGACTTCTCCATTATGGCCTTGGCGCAGCCCATGACGTGCTTGAAGTACGCCGGCGCGCCCGTGAAGCGCCCGGCATGGCGCGGATAATGCATGTATTCACGCCGCCAGAAGTCGGGCGTGTCCGTCATGAACGAATGCGTGTGCTCGCAGTCAGCCAGCGTGTTCTCCTTGCCCATGATATACGCGGCCGCCCCCGCCGAGGCCGAGTACTCGAGGGCGTCGCCCGGGGCACCCTGGGACGTGTCCGCGCCGATGGCGAGCGCGTAGTCCATGGTGCCCGCGTCGACGAGGCTCAGCGCGACGAACATGCCCTCCGAGCCGGCCTTGCAGGCGAACTCGAAATCGGCGCAGTGGATGTCGGGGGTCGCGCCTATGGCCTCGGCCACGACCGTGCCGCTCGGTTTGACGGCGTAGGGGTGCGACTCGGAACCTATGTATATGGCGCCGATGTTCTTGGGGTCTATCCCGGCCCTCCTCAAGGCGTTCCGGGCCGCCTCGACGGACATGGTGATGACATCCTGGTCGGCGGCGGGCACGGATTTCTCCTTGAGCATGAGGCCGCGCTTGTAGCTCGGAGCGTCGGCGCCCCAGACCTTGGCGATCTCTTCGACCTTGATTCTATAGCGCGGGGCGTACGCCCCGTAGCCCACTATTCCCGCCATGAGTCCCTCCCTCAGATGCTAATGAACCAGTGTTTTACAGGTATCTGACCGATTGCCGTTGGTGTTACCGGAGCGGGCATCCGGCCCAGAAGCTAACAGAAACCGGGGTGGTTGAAAAGCTCAAAAAGCGGGGCGACGGCGGCGCCCGAAGTCGACAAGAGGCCCGCTGAGCCGCCGAGGCCGCGGCGCCGCTCCCCCG
>JALGWA010000392.1 GCA_025774425.1 bacterium | reverse complement strand
GTTCTATCGACCCGGAGCCCGAATCGAAGGTGAAGCCGCCCGAGAGAGCGTAGATCTTGTCGAACTCCCAGTCGGGGATCATGTACTGCTCGTCCTCGGTGCTGTCGGACGGCGAGTCCGACGGGGTGGCCGCCTTGTTGGACCTCGCCAGCGTCAGGAAACGACCCGAGTGCGAAAGCAATCCTATATCGACCACGAATGTCCTGCGAGGCGCGCCGGTGTTGATGTACCAGTCGGCGGCCTCCCCGCCGATCGCGATGTCCGAGAATGAGTTGGCATTGCCGCCGTCGAAATCGACGCCCGTCACGTCATAGACCCTGAGCACTCTCCGGACGCCGTCCGACTCGCCGCCCAGGGCGGCTCTGGCCCGGCCCAGGGTTTCCTCGGAAACATCCCAGTAGGCGAAAACCCAATACGGATCACGCACCATGAGAACGATCTTGTCCCGGGCGCCGGGCGGCGGGAACTCCTCCAGGCGTTCGGCGGGACGCTCGACAGGGGCCTCGGGCGGACGGGGCACCGGCACCACGCCGACCTCGAACTTGGCATGCTGCACGGCGGCCTGCTGCTCGCGCCAACTGCGGCGCACAAGGTCCTTCTCTCTTATGGGCGCGCGCCTCCGCTGCCTGGCGGGAGGCCGCTCGGCCTCCCCGCCGCGCCCCTCGGCGTTCCTCCTGTTCAAGATTGCGCGCGCGAGCTCCGTCTTCGTCATGCGCGTGCGGCCCTTGACGCCCAGCTCGCCGGCGATCTCCAGGAGCGCCGCCCTCGTCTCCGAGAGAAGGTCCTTCTTCCTCATGGCCTGCGCCCCCCAAGGCTGCCGTGCACCGTAACCTGAGTGCCCCCCGGGCGGATGCACACCACCCCGGAGCGAGCTTATTCTAAGTCCGGCCTCGGGGCTTGGCAAATGAAAACGAAGGTGATATCATTCCGCCGTCGGCCGCGGCCAAGGCGCGGCCATCGGCTTCGACGGAGGTTCGGGATTGAGGGTTTTCCTCTGCGGCATAATCCAGGGGTCGCACACCGGGCGGGGCATTCACGCCCAGACGTACAGGAAGAGGCTGGGCGAAGCCATAAGAGAGCGCTATCCGGAGGCGGAGGTCTACTGCCCGGTCGAGCTTCATCCGACGTCGCCCACCTATGACGACGCCAAGGCCTTCCGCGTGTTCGAGGAATCGCTCGAGGCCGCGAGGAAGAGCGACCTCCTCATCGCCTATGTCCCGGAGGCGAGCATGGGAAGCGCCATCGAGATGTGGGAAGCGAGGAAAGCCGGGGTCAAGGTGCTCTCCATCACGACCCTCTCACACAACTGGGTCGTCAAGTACGTGTCCGACCTCATAGTACCGACGCTCGAGGAGTTCGAACGGCTGCTCGCCTCGGGCGATCTCGACGCATACTTCCGCTAGGCCGCACTCCGCGCTACCTGATCAGCACGATCTTCTCAGTCGCCCGGTAGCCGTCCGCCTCCATGCAGCAGAAATAGACGCCGCGGGCGGCGGCCTTCCCGCTGTCGTCCCTGCCGTTCCAGAGCACGGTGTGCGTCCCGGCATCGACACCGCTCCTCACCAGGGTCCTCACGAGCTGCCCTTCGACATTGTAGATCTCGAGCGAGACCTGCCCCGCCGAGGCCAGTCGATAGGAGATCACGGTTCCCTGGGTGAACGGGTTGGGCGTCGCGCGGCCCAGCGCCGTCGCGGAGGTCCGGGCGGGCACGCCGGCCGGGACACCGATTTCGGCCGGCGGCATGCCGTCGTTGAACACGGCTCCGGTAAGCTCCACGGACGCTGCGTCGGCGCCGGGGTCGAGCTTGACGAAAGTGATCAAGGCGACTTCTCCGTCGCCGCCGTACTCATCCGCGGCTGCCATCGCCAGGACCATCTCGCCCCCTCCGGAATTGAAGGCGCTCATCGAACCCGCCGCGAGCCCCGTCGCCTCGGCGGACTCGACCGACAGCGCTTGCGCATCGTAGACGAGGTCGAAGCTCGCCGACAGGATGTCGTATGCGTCCCGGACGATGATCGGGACCTCGATCCTGTCGCCGTCACCGCGTCGGCCGTCAGAGCCGCGGGCAGCAACCCGCAATCGCCGCACCCGCTGACGTCACCGACCAACACGCCGATCCAGTCGATCGTACCGGGGCACTCGTGGACTTCGTCGAGACCAGGGGCCAGCGGATAGAAGACCCAGGGCTCGAAGCAGGGAAACGCCGGGATCAGGCCGACGAAGTACTGGAGTATGAGCGAGGCGTCGTAGCTCGTGATGCCGTTGGAACAGGTCACATCGGCGGCGACACGCTGCGGATAGACGACACCGCCGTCATACGGGAACGCGCAGTCATCCAGACTCCCGCCGCAGGCGAGGTACTTCAGGATCAGGGCCGCGTCCATGGGATTGACGCAATCGGGAATCCGGCAGTAGTCGACGTCCACGGTGAAGTGGCAGGCCTCCCCGAGCGGCTCGAGGCACGTGAACTCGTAACAGCCGTCCTCCCCGGTGAAGATCGTGCCGACGCCCTCGCCGCTGCACGATTCCGAGATATGGACCTGCACGCCCTCGAGCGGCCTGGGGTGGTAGTATCCGCCGCAGCCGTCGGGACAGCACTTCCAGTACCTTATGCAGCCGGCGACGTCGCACGACTCCACGCACACGGAGCCGTTCTCCCAGCATGCGAAGAGCGGGGCCTCCGGATCGTAGATGTCGACGGACCTGAACTCGAGTCCGCAGCACATGCACGGCTTGGCGTTGGCGCTGACATGGAACTCGAGATAGAAGAGCACGCCGTCCCCGGCCAGAGGTGCCGCTCCTGCGGCCGCTATGCTGACGCAGTTGGGATCACACATACCGCAGGCCGGATCAGGCCAGCCCGAGCCGATCATGACTTCCCCCGGCACGCAGGACTCGTACTGGAGAAGGCCGGCGGGGGTGTCGCACCAGCAGATCTCGATGTCGAAGCCCATCAGGTTCCAGCCGGTCACGTCCTGGACATACACGGGAACGAGCACATCGTCCCCGGGCCTCACGATGAGGTCGTCGAGCCAAAGGTCTATGCCCATGTCGATGACCGTGACCTCGGCCACACAGGCGCTCTGGTTGTCGTGATCGTCCGTCGCCGTGAACTCGACCGGCGTCGTACCGATCGGGAAGAACGCCGGCGCGTCATTCGCGATCACCGGGTCGGGGTCACAGACATCGACCGCGGAAACACCGGCCCAGAAGGGGTCCAGCTGCGGGTCGTCGGCGTATGTCCCCTGCGGCCCGTTGCACGCCACGGTGATGTCCGCGGGACACGTGATCACCGGAGGAGTCGTGTCCTCGACGGTCACGTCGGCCGTGCAGCTCGCGTGGAGCCCACCGCAGTCGGTCGCCGTGAAGGTGACCGTGGTCGTTCCGAAGTCGAAACACGACGGACGGTCGTCGGTCACGGCCGCGAGGCAGCAGATATCGTCGGCGCTGACGCCGGCCCAGAAGGCGTCGAGCTGGGGATCGTCCTCGGGCACACCGCAGTTGCCAACGCACTCGACCGTAATGTCGTCCGGGCACTCGATCGTCGGCGGGGGCGTGTCGACTATGGTGACATCGGTCTCGCACGTGCTCGAGTTGCCGGCGTCGTCGGTCGCCGTGAAGGTAACCGTCGTCAGCCCGAGCGGGAAGAAGCCGGGCCCGTCATCCGTTATCTCCACGTCGCTGTCGCACTGGTCGGTCGCCGTCGCGATCAGTTGCCCGGCGATGTCGCTCCGCGGCGTGCCCATGTGGGCCGAACACTCGGCGGTGAAGTCGGGCGGGCAATCGATGACCGGCGGCTGCGTATCGAACGCGAACCGGTCGAAGATCATCTGTTGACCCGTGGGAACGCCTCCGCTCATCCTGTTCCCGCACCACACCGCGAAACCCAGGCCGTTGGCGACGGCCACGCCGTTGTACTCGCCGATGCGGGTCGTCATGACGGGGTCGGGTGTGCCGCAGTCCGCCGTGGGGCCGAAGCGGCAGGCCGCCCCCGGGTCGGGATCGAACGCGACGTCGTTGATCTGGAAACTCGGGCTCCAGGTGGCGCCTCCGTCGCTGCTGCTCTGGGAGAAGACATCGAGCAGGAAACGCCCGTCGGCGTTGGTCGCCCCCGCGCGGTTGTCGTAGTAGTGGACGACCATGCAGCCCGTGACGGGATCGATCGCGGCCGTCGGCATGACCTGGAACGTCGTCCCGGGCCCGTCGTCTATGCGGACGGGCGCAGTCCAGTTGACGCCCCCGTCGGTGGAGACCGCCAGGTATACGTCGGCCTCATCACCGGAGCCGTGGGTGTTGTCCGGGTCGTCGCAGGCGACGACGTAGATGCGGCCGGGTGTATTGGGATCCGCCATGACGAACGGCTGCGCGCTTCCCTGCAGCCAGAACTGCGTGCCCGGTATCGTACCCGGTGCCGCCTGGCGGTTGAAGGTGATGTCGGCCTGCCCGGGGCCGAAAGCGGCGCTCT
>JALGWA010000391.1 GCA_025774425.1 bacterium | reverse complement strand
TATAGGTCGCACTGTCGTTGAGGATCTTCTCCATCATGTCATCGTCGACCTCGCCTCCACCGATCGTCACGGGGTGGGCCGCGCCGATGGAAGTTCCCGGCGTCATGGCTACGACGTCGGCGGCCATCGCGATGAACACGCCCGCCGAAGCGCAACGCCCTCCCGCCGGGGATACGTACACGACCACGGGAACCCGCGACGCCAGTATCGCCTGCACCATGCTGCGCATGGAGGAGTCGAGCCCGCCGGGCGTGTCGATCTCCATGACGAGACAGGCCGCGCCCTCATCCTCGGCCCGCTCGATCTCCCTTGAAAGATAGCGGGCGGCGACGGGCCCGATCGCGCCGTCTATGGTCATCACGTGCACGACCGGCGCGGCGCCGAGCGCCTGGGGCGCGACGAGGCCCAGCAGAAAGGCGCACACAAATGCTCTCATACCGTCACCTCGAATGAGCCATCGACCCGAGTATCCACGATTGCACGCGAGTAGTCAACGACGGCTTTCCCGTCCGCCGCCCCCGGGCGCCGCCCGCTACAGTCCGAGGGTGTCGGATATGCCCTGCATCGACTCGAGGCCGATGGCGACGAACTCGTCGAGACCCAGGCCCAGTTCCTCGCAGGACCTGATCTGGTCGCGGTCGGCGCCCGCCGCGAAGCGCTTCTCCTTGAATCGCTTGAGCACGAAAGCGGCGTCGACGCCGGCGAGGCTCTTGGTCGGGTGCATGAGCGCCGCCGCGACGATGAGGCCGGTCAGTGGATCCGCCGCGTACAGCGCCTTCTCCATCGCTGTCTCGCGGGGGATGTGGCCGACATGCGACTCGACGGCCCGTACAATGTCGTCATCCACCTGCATGCTGCGCAGGTACTCCGCGCCGATCCTGCCGTGCTTCTCAGGGGTCGCGGCCGTCTCGTCATAGTCGATGTCGTGGATGAGCCCCGCCAGCCCCCACCTGTCCTCGTCCTCGCCGAGACGCCTGGCCAGGGCGCGCATGACGGCTTCGACCGCAAGCATGTGTTTGACCAGGCGGTCGTTCTTGACCTTGCCGGACACCATCTCAAGTGCGTCTTCTCTGTTCAATGACTCCTCCTTGCCGTATCGAGTCCGCCTCGCCGCGCGCGACGCGGCCGAGCACGTCGAGCCAGGCCGCCCACGCCTCGCCCCGGCCCGCGGCCGAGCGGAAGGCCTGCTCCCTGGCCGCATGCAGCAGATCGAGGTCTCCGGGCAACGACGTGAATCTCAGGTCCGGCACGCCGTGCTGTCTCACTCCCACCATGTCTCCCGGCCCCCTCAGCGCGAGGTCCCGCTCGGCGATGTCGAAACCGTCGTAGTTGCGCTCGAGAACGGCCAGGCGCTCGAGGGCGCGCCCGCCGGCCGATCGCGAGACGACCAGGTAGGACCGCGAATCAGCGCCCGAACGCCTCACCCTCCCCCTCATCTGATGAAGCTGCGACAGACCGAACCTCTCGGCCTGCTCGACCACGAGGAGGGTGGCCCCGGGAATGTCGATACCGACCTCGAGCACGCTGGTCGCGACCAAGCATCGCACGGCCCCCGCCTCGAAGGCGGCGAGAGTCGCCTGCCGCTCCTCCCTTCCCGTGCGGCCCGTGACGAGCCCCACGCACTCCGGTCCCCCGAGCAGTTCCGCGAGCATGCCGCGGGCCGTGCGGACCCCGGTCAAGCCGAGGTTTCCGTCCTCGACCACCGGGCATATGTAAAAGGCCTGTTCGCCCGCCCCGACGCGCGCGGCGAACTCCGCGAGCATGCCGTCCTTGTCCTCCTCCCGCACCACCCGCGTGACGTGGGCGCCCCTGCCGGGCGGCATCTCCGCGATGACGCTGATGTCGAGATCCCCGTAGGCCGTGAGCGCGAGCGTCCTGGGGATCGGAGTCGCACTCAGGGCCAGCAGGTTGGCCCCGGGCGCCTTGGCGAGCAGCCTCGCCCGCTGCATCACGCCGAAACGCTGCTCTTCGTCTATGACGACCAGGTTCAAGCCGGCGAAATCGACGCGGTCGGAAAAGAGTGCATGGGTCCCCACGACCATGTCGACCCGCCCCGCCGCCGCGTCCGCCAGCACCCGGGCCCGCTCGTCCGCGGGGAGCCCGCCCGTCAGAAGCGCAACCGAGAGGCCGAGGCCGCCGAGGAAGCCCTTGAGCGTGCGGCAGTGCTGCTCGGCCAGGAGCTCGGTCGGGCACATGAGCGCCGCCTGGCCCCCGCTCCCGCACACGTGGGCCGCGGCAAGGCTCGCGATCACCGTCTTGCCGCAGCCGACGTCCCCCTGGACGAGCCTGCGCATGGGAGCGGGACCGGCGATGTCGGCGAGCACATCATCGAGCACGGCCCGCTGTGAAGGCGTCAGCGTGAAGGGAAGCGAACGCAGGAGGTCGCCCGGGTCCCGGCCGGCGGCGCTCCCGGCCCCGCCCGGGTCCG
>JALGWA010000390.1 GCA_025774425.1 bacterium | reverse complement strand
GGAGCTCGGCGTTGCGGCCGCTGACGAGCGACAGGAACAGAATCGCATCCGCAGCGGCCGAGACCTGGGTGGCGTCGCCGGGAAATATGACCACTGGCGCCTCCGAGGCCGTCTTGACGCGCCTGACCGTCTCGTCGAAGCCGCCCCCCGCCAGCATGCTGCCGCCGACGAAGACGAAGTCGGCGTGCCGGCTTATCAGGCCGATGCGCTCCGCGACGCTCCCGGGGGGAAGCCGGTCGGGATCGACCAGCACGACATAGGCCGCCCTGCCGGAGGCCTTGTAGTCGAGCATGCGTCGGTAAACACCGGCCATGTCATCCTCCAACCAGATGCCTCAGTATTCCGAAGTTCCCCGGCATGGATTTCAGGAAGAACTTCGCGAGCTCCCCCGGGGCCTGCAGGCTGCGGCCCGATGAGGCGTACTCGCCGATCAGGCTCACCACTCTCGAGTACTCCCCGTCGGTCAGCCGCGCGAGTACCTTCCTGACGGCGCAGCGGAATCTCCACCACTTGAGTACCTCGCCGCGCGCCCGGGCGAATCCGCGTTCGACATCCTCGGGCGGCATCTCGCCGAGCGCCAGCGCGCCGGCGAATTCGCCGCATACCGCCGCGGTCTCCAGCGCGGGGACTATGCCCGCGCCCGAGACGGGGTCGGCCGCCCGCCCGGCGTCGCCCGCGAGGAACAGGCCGCCCTCGAGCCCGGCCGGCGGCTTCGTCGCTGCGGGGATACCGCCGACGACCGACTTCTCGACATGCGCCCCCGGGCACCTCGCCCCCATGAACTCCCGGAGATAGTCCGCCGCCCGGCGCCTCCCCGGGGCCCAGGTGACTCCCACGCCGACATTGGCCCTCCCGTCACCCTTGGGAAACACCCAGGCATAACCGCCCGGCGCGATTCGGCTGCCGAAGTGGAATTCGACGAAACCCGGCTCTATGTCGACCGCCGAGACCGTGTGCTGGGCGCAGATGATGACCTCCTGCGGGGGAAGATGCGTATCCACCCCGGCCAGTTGCGCGACGCGCGAGCGGATGCCGTCGGCGGCGATCAGGGCCGCGCATGTGACAGCGGCGCCGGCCGCGGCGCGGCCGTTTCCGAGCGCGACGCCGAAACCGCCACCGCCCAGCCGCCTGACGCCGACGACTTCGGTGGCGGTCCTTATCTCGGCGCCGGCCCCCGCCGCCCTCGCCGCGAGTCCCTTGAGGAAAAGGTCCTTGTTGAGAACATAGCCGCAGCCGGGCTCTTCGGCACGGGCCCATCCGCCGTCGGGTGAATGGAACCTGCCGCCGTGAACCGTGCTCGCCACCCACTCGTCCTCGACATCGACGAAGCGCGAAATCCCCCGGGCCGCCACACCCTCTGCGCACCTGATTTTCTCGCCGATGCCCGGTTCCTTCTCGACGAGAAGCGTGCGGGCGCCGCGGCGCGCCGCCGTCAAGGCCGCCCAGAGGCCCGCGCAACCGCCTCCCGCGACGATGACGTCAAAGTCGTGCAAGATCTTCCTCCTCGAGAACCCCTTCGGGACAGACCCTTGCACAATCGCCGCAGCCCGTGCACCTGTCGGAAGCAATGACGACGGCGCCGGGGACGTAGTCGATCGCCTGCGAAGGACAGACCGCCGCGCAGACTCCGCAGGCCCATTCGCACGGGAACCCGGTGCGCCGCCTCTGCTCTATCTCATCCCGCAATCCCGGCAATCACCTCTCGACAGGCGCTGAGGGCATCGCCGAGCATTTCGGCGTCCTTGCCCCCGGCTTGGGCGAAGGTGTCCCTTCCGCCGCCCTTGCCGCCGACCATCTCGCCCAGCTTCTTCGCCAGGAAGGATGCCTTGACGCCGCGGTCTTCGACCAGCGCGCGGTCCACGCTGACGACGATCGTCGCCCGCCCGCCCGCCCCGCTGCCGAGGCAGATGACGCCGCTTCCGAGTTTCTCGCGGATGCGGTCGACGAGATGCTTCAACATCTCCATGTCCGCGCCCTTCACCTCGGCGCTGAGCAGGCTTATCCCGCCGACGTCCTCCTTCCTCTCCAGGAGGTCATGCACCTCGCTCGAGGCCACCTGCCGCTTGAGCTCGGCCAGCTCCTTCTCGAGCGCACGCAGTCTCTCGACGACCTTGCGGGCCCCGTCTTCGAGCCCCTTGACCGGAACCTTGAGCGCGGCCGAAATCCTCTCGAGTTCCCTCGTCGCCGCACGCACGTTCTCGAGGGCCGCGTGGCCCGTCAGCGCCTCTATGCGCCTCACGCCGGCGGCGATGCCCGACTCCGACACTATCTTGAAGAGCCCGACCTCTCCGGTGCGCTGCACATGCGTGCCGCCGCAGAGCTCGCAGCTCGACTCCTCGATTTCGACCATACGAACCTTCTGCCCGTACTTCTCGCCGAAGAGCGCAATCGCGCCCCTCTCCCGCGCGTCTTCATAGGCCGTCACCGACCAC
>JALGWA010000389.1 GCA_025774425.1 bacterium | reverse complement strand
GCCTGTCCGACGTGCTGGCCCGCCTCGAGCATGAGTTCGGGGAGATAGACTGCGAGACCGACCTCATGGACTTCGACTCCACGGACTACTATGCGCGCGAGATGGGGACCGGCCTCAAGCGCAAGTGGGTGGCCTTCCGGCCGCTCCGCGAGAGGGCCTATCTCGCCGAGGCCAAGCATCTCTGCGTCGAGTTGGAGCTGGAACTCGCGGACGGGCCGAACCGGACTGTCAACATAGATCCCGGCTACGTCGATGATGCGCAGGTCGTGCTCGCGACCACCAAGGACTTCGCCCACCGCGTCTATATCGGCAAGGGCTACTACGCCGAGCCCGCGCTCATATACGTCAAGGGCGAGGGCGGTTACCGGCCTCTCGAGTGGACGTACCCCGACTACAGGACGGTGCGGGCGCTCAGGTTCTTCCGCGACGTACGCTGCGAGTACTTGAGGCAGGTGAAGGAGCGGCATGAAGCCTGAGAGGCGGGTCGCGGTGCTCGTCCCCGTCGCCGTGGGCGTGGTCTCGTTCGCGGCCATACTGATCCGCCTCTGCACCGTGCCCTCGGCGGTGATCGCGGCCTACCGGATGACTTTCGCCTCGCTCATCCTGCTGCCCTTCTTCCTGCGCACGGCGGGGCCGCTGAAGATCGGGCGGCGCCACCTGGGCCTGTGTGCGCTTTCGGGCCTCTTCCTCGCGATCCACTTTCTCTCGTGGATCGAGTCCCTCAAGCTGACATCGGTAGCGAGCTCGGTCGTGCTGGTGACGACGAGCCCCATCTTCGCCTCCGCCTTCGTCTGGGTGGTGCTCGGCGAGAGAATGACGAGGCGCACCGGCGCCGCGATCCTCATCTGCTTCGCGGGCAGCTTCATAATCGGGCACGGGGACTTCGGACTGGGCGCGGACAACCTGAGGGGCGATATGTACGCGCTCGTGGGGGCGGCCATGGCGGGCGCCTACTTCGCCGCGGGCAGGGTGCTGAGGAGGGACCTCGGCTATATCGAGTACGCCTTCCTCACCTATTCGGCGTCGGCCGTCATACTGCTCGCCTGGGCGTTCGGGCGGGGCGTCGCGATGACGGGATTCGCGCCGCGCAACTACCTGTGGTTCCTGCTCCTCGCGGCGGGCCCGCAGGTCTTCGGGCATACTTCGCTCAACTGGGCCCTCAGGTACCTGCCGGCGTCGAGGGTCACCGTGTTCATACTGGGGGAGCCGGTGGGCTCGGCCCTTCTCGCGTGGCTTTTCTTCGAGGAGGTCCCGGGGGCAGGCGTGTTCGCGGGCGGCGGCCTCATACTCTACGGCGTCTACGTCGCGCTGTCGGAGAAGCGCCGCCTCTAGCGATACATGCTCTTGATGTTGCCCCAGGCGGTCGGCTCGGTACTTGTCGGCCCGCTGCAGACGAGGTAGATCCTCCAGGCGAGCTCGACATAGCCGTACTGCGCGGCATCAGGCGTGGTGTCGTTCTGGTCGGTGAACCACACGGGCGGGTACCAGAACATCGGGCGGCACCTCCATGCCGTGTTCACGGTATCGCTCAAGATAGGCGTCCACCGATCCGCCGGCCTTTCCCCCGACGCTGGTTCCCGCCGCCGGAGACAGCGCCAATGCCAGCGCGCCGCCGATGAGACCGTATCGTCTTGCGACTTGTGTCACGATGTTCCTCCTTTGCGTCGCTACGACGTCGCCGGCGGCCGCTTCGCATGGCCGGCCGCCAATGGAGCGCAGGTGAATCGCCGGTCCGGGTCAACGCGGTTGCCATGCCGTGCAGAAGGTTAGACTCCCCGCTGTCGGTTCGTGTCGCGGACTACCCTGCGTGCTCCAGAGCCCCACGCACTCCTTCTATCACCATCTGCGTGCCGAGCACGGCTATGATGAGCCCCATCATACGGGTGATCACTCCCAATGCGCTGGCCCCGATGTAAGTGACGAACTTCTGTCCAAAGATGAACAGCACATACGTGATCACACAGAGAACACCGAACATGGCGATGGTCACGACGACCCCCGTGAAGCCGCCGCTTGCCGAGAAGTTCATCGCGGCCGTGATGGTGCCGGGACCCGCGAGTATGGGCATCGCCAGGGGAGAGACCGCGACACCGAGCGCCGCTTCCCGGGACTTTTGTTTGTCGTCTTCACTCGGGTGCTGAACACTCGAGTGACTGCCTTGCAGCATATGAAAACCGATCAGAAAGACCAGGAGCCCTCCTGTAATCCGGAAGGCGGGCAGGGTGAGGCCGAAGAGCTCGAAGATCAACTTCCCTGCCACCGAGAACAGCACGACGATCAGGAATGCGAGCGTCAAGGATCTCGATGCCACTGCCGCGGTCGTCTTTTCGTCATCGCCGCTTGTGAGGCCGAGGAAAATCGGGACGTTTGCGACGGGGTTCATCAAGGCGAAGAACCCCATGAATGCGGTTACGGCGTGGAGCGGCACACTTT
>JALGWA010000388.1 GCA_025774425.1 bacterium | reverse complement strand
GCCGCGTGGGTCCCGCCGTCCAGGGGGACGCTGTCCGGGATCAACGCCATAACGGAGGCGACGCCGCTCGGTGTCTACAGATTGTCCAACCTCATTCTGGCGAGGGACGGGGCCGGGGCGGATGAGGTGGCCCGCGCGACGTCATATCTCAACGAGCTCTATTCGACTGCTTCGCTCAAGAACCTCTTCTTCGGCAACGTCGGCGGCTGCGTCGGCGAGACATCCGCGCTTCTCCTCCTCGTGGGCGCGGCCTATCTTATGATCAGGGGGATAATAAACTGGAGGATTCCGGGAGCGTACATGGGCACGGTCGCGCTGATGATGTGGGCGCTGGGAGGGCAGGGAGCCTTTACCGGGAACGTCCTCTTCCAGATGCTCTCCGGCGGGCTCATCCTCGGGGCATTCTTCATGGCGACCGACATGGTCACCTCGCCCGTCACGCCGCGGGGGCAGATCATCTTCGGGGTTGGCTGCGGCCTGTTGACGAGTATAATAAGGCTTAAGGGGGGATATCCGGAAGGGGTGTCGTACTCCATTCTCATAATGAACATCGCCGTCCCCCTCATCGACCGTTTCACGAGACCCCGGAAGTTCGGAGAGGAGATGACGAGGAGATGATAAGACTGACAGGGGTGCTCGCGGTCATCACGCTCTGTGCGGCGCTCGCCCTGGGCTTCGTCTACAAGGGGACCAGGCCCATGATCGAAGAGCAGGCGAGGCTGGCCGAGGAAGAAGCGCGGCGCGTGGCCCTTCCCGAGGCGGGCTGCGGCGTCATGGTGGCCAGGGAGCGGAAGGGCGTGGAGTACTACGAGGGCTACCGTTTTCCGGATACCACAGGGTTCGTCGGATACACGATCAAGGCGAGCGCAAAGGGTTACAGCAGCACCATCGAGGTCGTCGTCGGCGTGAGTCCCGACGGCGAGATCACGGGCATGAAGATCATTTCCCAGCAGGAGACCCCGGGTCTCGGCACCAAGATCGAGGAGATCAAGTCCTCGAAGAGCGTCGGCGACGCCTTCAGGGAGGTGACGGGCACGGCGGAGCTCCACACGGTGACGGCGACTTTCCGGGGCGAAGGCGGCGAGAAGTTCTGTCTCGAAGTCGGGATAAAGGACCTCTCCCGGTGCAGCGAGCTCCGCAGGGCCGTCGCCGCGGGCGACACGGCCGGGATGATGACCATGGCGCCCCTGGCCTTCAGGCTGGAGCCGGCCGATTCCGCGGGCATCTTCGGTGACCGGGTGCTCACCGCGGCCCTCTCGGCGTCGGTGCTCGAGCAGCTGAGGAGAGAGAACACCCCGTGGTTCCAGTACCAGTTCATAGGCAAGAGGTACGACGACCTCGTCCTCGTGCGCGGGGAGACGGATAAGAACATACAGGGCATCACCGGCGCCACCATCTCGTCGAGGGCCGTGGTTCAAGCCGTGAGGAAGGCCATAGAGGACCTCGACAAGGCGGTCGGGGGACTCAAGGGAGAATAGCATTGCCGGCTTGGAACGAGTTCAGCAAGGGCATAATAGCGCAGAACCCCGTATACAGGTTGGTTCTCGGCCTGTGCCCGGTGCTCGCCGTGACGACCTCGCTCAAGAACGGGCTGGGCATGGGCATGGCGGCGACCTTCGTGCTCGTCGGCAGCAATGTCATGGTGTCGCTCCTGAGGAAGGGCATACCGGCGAGGATAAGGATACCCTGCTACATTACGGTCATCGCCAGTTTCGTCACCGTGGTCGATCTCGTCATGGCCGGGTACCTGCCGGAGCTGCACAAGAACCTCGGCATTTTCATCCCGCTCATAGTCGTCAACTGCATCATACTGGGAAGGGCCGAGGCCTTCGCGGGCAAGAACGGCGTATGGAAGTCGTTCCTCGACGGCCTGGGAATGGGCGTGGGCTTCACGTTCGCGCTGGTGGTGACGGCCTCCGTGAGGGAGATCGTCGGGACGGGCAAGATATGGGGACTCGTGCTGCTGGGCACGAAGTACAACCCCGTGCTCTTCGCCGTCCTCTCGCCGGGCGCCTTCGTCACGCTCGGCCTTCTCATAGCGCTTTTCAACAAGCTCGAGGCGAGGGGGAAGACCTAGAATGGACATCGCGAGACTGCTGGCGATAGCCATCGGGGCTATTCTCGTGAACAACTTCGTGCTGAATCGCTTCCTCGGCCTCTGCCCGTTCCTGGGCGTGTCGAAACAGCTCGACGCGGCCGTCGGCATGGGGTTCGCCGTCATTTTCGTGATGACGATGGCCTCGGTGGCGACTTTCGGTATTTATCATTTCATTCTCGTCCCGTTCGGGATAGAGTACTTGAGGACGATCGCCTTCATTCTGGTGATCGCCGCACTGGTCCAGTTCGTGGAGATGCTTGTCGAGAATACGTCTCCGTCCCTGCACAGCGCACTGGGGATATACCTGCCGCTCATTACGACGAACTGCGCCGTGCTCGG
>JALGWA010000387.1 GCA_025774425.1 bacterium | reverse complement strand
ACCGCGAGTATGTCGGCCTGGTTCCTTATGACGAAATCGTTTTCCACCCCCGGGGCGAGCTTGTGCCGGCGGCGCAGGACGTCCTCTATCTCGATGGTCGCCCGGTCCATGAGGTCCCTGCTTCTCACCTTCACCGTGATGCCTGACAGCCGGTCCCTCCCGAACACCCGGATCTGGCCGGTGCTGAGAGGAATGTACACGACGTCGTCGATGTCGTACCAATGCGTGCCGCCTCTTTGGGCTATCGTCCCTATCACCGTGAAGGCGACCCTGTTGATGCGCAGCACCTTCCCGATGGGATCCTCGTCGCCGAAAACGTTCTCGACCACCGTCCGCCCGATGACCGCCACCCGCGCGCGGGACTTCACGGCCCCCTCGTCGAAGACGGTCCCGCTCTCTATGGGTATGCTGCTCACGTAGGCGAAGTCGGGCGTCGTCGCCATCACGTATGTCGACCAGTTCTGGTTGCGGTACTTGATCTGGGCGTTGCCTCTCGATTCGGGCGTCACCGCGGCCACCGACGGGCACCCGGCCAGAATGGCGGCCGCGTCCTCCTCGGTCAGGTTCTGCACGGTGCCCAGGCCGTAGCGCACATGCCCTCTGGACGCCGAACCCGGGCGCACGTAAAGAAGATTGGTGCCGAGCGAAGTGATGTTGGACTCGATCTGGCGCCTCGCGCCCTCGCCGAGGGCCAGCATCGCTATCACGGCGGCCACGCCGACGATTATGCCCAGCATCGTGAGGAAAGAACGGAGCTTGTGCGCCCTTATCCCGTCCAGGGCCACCCTGGCGCCCTCGAATACGTCCATGCTACCTCAGCGTCCCTTCCTCGGGAGTGACCACCATGCCGTCCCTGAGGTAAATCATGCGTTTGGAGTAGTCGGCGATGTACTTCTCATGAGTGACGAGCACGATCGTCTTGCCCTCGGCGTTCAGGCTCTCGAAAATCGACATTATCTCCGAACCCGTCTTGCTGTCGAGGTTCCCCGTCGGCTCGTCCGCCAGCACTATGGTGGGTTCGTTGACCAGGGCCCGGGCGATCGCCACGCGCTGGCGCTCGCCGCCGGAAAGCTCGCTCGGATTGTGGTCGACCCGGTCCTTGAGGCCGACCCGCTCCAGCATCTCGCGCGCCTTCGCCTCCCGCGTCTTGCGGGGGACGTTGGAGTACAGCAGCGGGAGCTCGACATTGCGCAGGCAGCTTGTTCTCGGCAACAGATTGAAGGTCTGGAAGACGAACCCCAGACGCTTGTTGCGGATACGCGCGAGGTCGTCGTCGGGGAGCTCGTCCACCTTCCGCCCGTCGAGGTGGTATTCTCCCGACGACGGCCGGTCGAGGCAGCCTATGAGGTTCATCAGGGTCGACTTTCCGGAGCCCGACGGGCCGACGATCGAAACAAACTCTCCGTCGTCGATCGAGACATCGACGCGCCTCAAGGCGTGCACGGTCGCCCCGCCCATCCTGTAGTCCTTGACAATGTTCTTCATCTCGATAAGCGCCATCGGCCGAGCTTCCTCCTAGTTCGATTTCTTGAGGCCGGCCATCGACCGGCTCCTTATCCTGTCAGCAAACTCCCTGGCCTGCTGAAGCGCGCGGCTCGCCTTGAAGACGGCGACTTCCTCACCCTCCTCGAGACCGCCCGTGACCTCGTACTGGTTCCAGTCATAGAGGCCGACCTCGACCCGCCGGAGCTCGAGGCCGCCGTCCGACTGCACGAAGACAAAGCGACTCCCGCCGTCATTCTTCGCGGCGGCGGCGGGGACGTCCAACATCTGCGCGAGGGCGGCGGCTTCCCGGGACCGCTGCACGGCCTTCCGCGGGACCACGAGGGCGTCGTCCCGGCCCGCGATGACTATATCGACCTTCGCGTTCATGCCGGCCTTGAGTATGCCGCCCTCGTTGTCGACGACCGTCATGACCTCGAAGGTAGTCACGTTCTGCACCACCTTCGACTTGGGGTTTATGCGCTCGACGACGCCGTGGAAGGTCTTCTGCGGGTAGGCATCGGGCACGACTTCGACCCGGAGGCCCTCCTTCACCTTTCCGATGTCCGTCTCGTCGACGTCCGCGGTGACGAAGACCTTGCCGAGGTCCGCCACCACGGCCAGCGTCGTCCCTCCGGTCACGCTCGAGACGCCCGATGAGATCACCTGGCCGACCTCGACCCTCTTCTCGAGGACGATGCCGTCGATCGGCGAGCGGAGCACCGTGTCATCAAGCCGCTTCTTGACATCGGCGACCGAGATCCTCCGCGCGACTTCGTCCGACCGCGCCCTCTCGAGTTCGAGCCGGGCGGCCTCGAGGTCGCGCTCGGAGATCAAGCCCCGCTTGGCCAGCTCCTCCGACCTGCGGACTTCCTCCTCCTGCACCTTGACATTCTGGCGCGCCACGGCGAGGGCCGCTTCCTCCCGCTCCAACTGGTTCAAGACCTCGCTCGGATCGAGTCTGGCTATGACCTC
>JALGWA010000386.1 GCA_025774425.1 bacterium | reverse complement strand
CCTGAACGCGCGGATGTCCAGTATCTTCGCCCGCGTGTGGCTGGTGTCGGTGACGATGCCGCTCTGGGAGCCGGTGAAAGAGATCGAATCGTAGCCGAGCTCGTTTATCGCCATGGACAGGAGAGCCATGGATATCCTCTCCCCGGCGGTCAGAAGCATGTCGACCTCCCGCTTGGGAGGATTGGGGCTTATCATCCTGGCCAGGCGGAAGAGATCGTCGGTTGTGTTCCCCATGGCCGAGACGACGACCACGACGTCGCCGCCCGCGCCACGCCCGGCGGTGACCCGCCTGGCGACGTCCTTTATGCGGTCCGGCGTCGCAAGCGAGGTGCCGCCGAACTTCATGACCGTGAGCGGCCTCTTTTTTCGACTTGCCACCGGCGCATTCCTCGCTTTACTTGAATACACGGGCTATGGTAGAATGCGCGCACGCCTATAGGCAAGCGCTAACTGCATATGATACGACGCACCGGGAGGACGTTGATATGCGCAATTCAACTCGAATCGGCATCGCGGTCATGCTTGTCGTCGCCGTCGCCCTGGCGGCCGGCTGCGGCCGGAGGGTCAAGAGAGCTCCGGTCGACACCATCGACGAGTCTCTCGACAACGAGCTCAAGATCTCCCGGCTCGAGGAGATGGCCAGGGAGTATCCGGAGGATGAGAACGTCTACTTCGCCCTCGGCAACGTGTATTACGACGCGGCCATGCCCATGGAGGCGCGCCTGAATTACGAGAAGTCCCTCGAGCTCAATCCCAAGTTCAACAAGGCGCGGATAAACCTGGCTATGCTTTACGCCGAGACGGCCGACCCGGACACGGCTCTCGCCCTGCTGGAAGAAGCCGTGAGGGTCGACCCCAAGGACGCCAAAGCATACAGCAATATCGGCATGATCTACTACAGCATGGGGAACGCCGACAGGGCCGTGAAAGCTTACACCAAGGCCCTCGACCTCGATCCCAGGAGTGCAGAGGCCCATTACAACCTGGGCCTGGCCTTCGCGGAGGCTGGCCTTCTCGTCGAGGCGGTGAAGGAGTGGCGGGTGGTGGTCGAGATCGAGCCGGAAGGGGAGCTCGCCGACCGCACGAGGGTTTCCATGGGCAAGGTGGAGAAACTGCTCGCCAAGTGAGGTCTCCTTTGGCGCAGGAGAACCGCAACCCCGCCGGGACATTGCTCGTGCTGACTTCGGACAAGGGGCTTCGGTCGAGCCTCGACGAAGCCGGTGCAGAGCGCGCGTACGCCCACATCGCCCGCATGGCCGCCCTCAAGCGTGAGGCCGGCTTGGAGGTCCACGTCTACGTCCCCGACGAGCCGCAGCGCTCGTCCGGCGCTTTCCCCGCGTTGGACGGCGGGCTGACGGCGACGGCCGTGAGAGACGGTCTCGCCGAGGTCGAGAAGGCGGTGTGTCCCTCGGGGCATCTCGACTATGTCCTGATCGTCGGCGGCGGCGAGGTCGTTCCCGTCTGGCACATTCCCAACCCGGCCGCCGACTCGGACGGTGAGTTCCCCAGCGATGCGCCTTATGCGACGGCCGGCGGCGGGGGGATCGACGACTTCCTGCTTCCCGACAGGGCGGTGGCGCGCATACCTTCGAACGCGGGTCCGGGCGGGGGCCTGCTCGGGTACCTGGAGGCGCTGGTCCCGGAAGGCCCAAGGGGCCCGGTGAGGCAGAGGCACTTCGGCCTCTCGGCGCTCGAATGGAAGGCGGAATCGGCGAGGGTATACGGCGTCATAGCCTCAGGCGGCCTCAAGACCTCTCCGCCCGTGGACGTATCCGGTTTCGTTCCGGGATGGCTCCAAGGACAGGCCTTGATTTATTTCAACGTACACGGGTCGAGGGAGGAGAAATACTGGTACGGCCAGGACGGAAGCTCGTACCCCAAGGTGCTGAGTCCGCAGGTCGTAGCCGCGGCCGCGCCGGCCGACGCCGTAGTCTTGAGCGAGGCGTGTTACGGGGGCCTGGTCGAAGGCAAGACGGCGGACGACTCGGTGGCCGTCAGTTTCCTCGCCGGCGGTGTGGCGGCCTTCGTTGGGTCGAGCGCCATAGCGTACGGCTCGCCCGGCGAGAATCTCACCGAGGCGGACCTCTTCGCCCATCTCTTCTTCTCCAGGCTGGTCGCAGGCGAGACCGCCGGCCGCGCTTTCCGCGAGGCGAAGATAGACTTCGCGGCCGAGATGCTCGAGCGGCAGGGCTACCTGGACGGCGACGACAGGAAGACCTTGCTCGAGTTTAACCTTTTCGGCGACCCGGCGGTTGGTATACGCTCAGGTGGAGGGCCCGAAGGCGGGAGGCGGGATATGGTTTCGAGAGAGGTGCTGGCTTCAATCGTCAAGGTCGCGCGCGACAGGTTCCCTGAGATGGAGGGGGTGGAGCCCGAGATCTCCGAGCAGACCGAGACGGTCGCAGGGGCCGTCGCCAGGAAGGTGGCGAAGCTGAGACCGGCCTCCGGCGCCAAGGGCGGTCCCCGC